>JACPFH010000722.1 GCA_016183075.1 Deltaproteobacteria bacterium
CCCCGTAATCACCCATGGCGAAGCCGGCCGCAAGCCTCTGAAGGCGCCGACGATGTTGCGCTGGGTTCTGCGGCCGATCAAAAACTCCGCGAGCATGATGGGAAGACCGACGATCAGGACGCAGCCGATATAGACGATAACGAAGGCGCTCCCGCCGTACTTGCCGGTAATGTAGGGAAATCGCCACACGTTTCCCAGGCCAACGGCAGAGCCGATAGCTGCCAGAACAAACCCGATAGTGCCAGACCAGCTTCCCCGAGCCTTTTCTCCCGGCGCTGTCATGCTCGAAGCCTCCGGAGTTCTAAAGTTCCCGCTAAAAGGGCTTATGCCCTAAGGAAGAACTGAAATCAAGTCGGCGGCCGGGAGAATCGGCCATTTGGCGGTGGCGATGGCGGGAGCGATTTGTTAGCATAGCAGTCTTCGGAGAGGCAGCCCGGCTTTGGATCTCGCGCTCGAGATATTTCCGCAAGTTCTCATGGACGGCGTCGTCCTGGGCTTCATGTACGCCCTGATCGCTCTCGGCTATACGATGGTCTATGGCGTGCTCGAATTCATCAACTTCGCCCACAGCGAGATCTTTGTCATCGGCGCTTTCGTCGGCGTCGAAGTCCTTTTGCTGCTCGAAGCCTCGGGCAATTTAGCCGCTCTCCATCCGGCTTTCGTCCTCCTCGCGCTGCTCTTTGCCGGAATGCTTGTGAGCGGGATCGCTGCGGTGGGATTGGAGCGGGCAGCTTACCGCCCGCTGCGCGGGGCGCCCCGTCTGGTCCCGCTCATCTCCGCGATCGGCGCTTCGTTTTTTCTCCAGGATTTCATCCGGTTCATCGAAAGCCTTTGGCGCAATACCTTTTATTTGACCTATCCGAGCATCGACGTGCTGGAAAAGACGATCTCTTTGGGCGAGGCGATAACGATTCCGGTTAAGTCGGTTTTGGTGATCGCTACGGCGCTGGCGATGCTTTTCGCCCTTTACCTTTTGGTCAATCGCACCAAAGTCGGCATCGCAATCCGCGCCGTCGCCCAGGACCCCGCTACGGCGGCGCTGATGGGAATCCACGTGGATCGGACTATCGCGCTGACTTTCTTCGTCGGCGGCTCGATGGGAGGAGCCGCAGGTGTCCTCTTCGGCTTGCACTATAGTCTCGTGAATCCGTATACGGGCTTCATTCCGGGCATCAAAGCGTTCACTGCCGCGGTGCTCGGAGGCATCGGCAACATTCCCGGGGCCGTGCTCGGGGGCATGGTATTGGGGGTCATGGAGGCCCTTGCCGCCTCTTACCTTTCCCTTCTCACGAATGGGGCCTTGGGCGCGGAGTACAAGGATGTCTTTGCCTTTCTCGTTTTGATTCTGATTTTGATCTTTCGCCCCAAGGGGATTTTGGGGGAGAGAGTGCGTGAGGAGGGGGTGTGAAGGCGCTGTTTCTTGGTCTGGGCTTGCTCGTCTATATCGCCGCCAGCAGCCTTGCTGTCCTTTACCATCCCCACTCGGTCATCGCCTTTCTCTCTTTCCAGGCTTCGCTCCTGTGGATCTACTACGCGCCGCTATCCTCTGGAGCCCGGCGCGTCTTCGCCGCTCTGGTGCTTCTCGTCCTCATGCCGGTCTTGGGATCGGTCAACGGCTATCATCTCGAAGTAGCCATTCAGGTCGGGATCTTCGTCGCTTTGGCCCTGGGCCTCAACATCGTGGTCGGCTTTGCCGGCCTGCTCAATTTGGGCTTTGTCGCATTCTATGCCATCGGGGCGTATTTCTGGGCTATTTTTGCTTCGCCCCAAGCCAACCAATTCATCCCCGGGGGCTATTTCCCCCTCTCGGCCTCGTGGTTCTTCGTTTTTCTTCTGCTCAGCATCGTCGTCGGCGCCTTGACCGGCCTGCTCCTCGGGTTGCCGGTGCTGCGCCTGCGCGGAGATTACCTCGCGATCGTGAGCTTGGGCTTCGCCGAAGTCGTTCGCGCCCTGGTCAATAATCTCGATAAGCCGATCAACTTCACCAACGGTCCCCGCGGGATCACGCCGATCCGGCGCCCGCCGCTCTTCTTCGAGCCGATGTTGCGATGGTTCGGGATCGCAGCCGATTCCGCCACGCTCTACCCGCTTTATTTCTATGCTCTCGTCCTTCTCATCGTTTTCGTCATCGTGGTGGTGACGCGCCGGCTCGAGGACTCTCCGGTGGGCAGAGCGTGGAAAGCGATTCGAGAGGACGAGGTTGCCGCGGCGACGATGGGGATTCCCGTCGTGCGCATGAAGCTTCTCGCTTTCGCCGTCGGGGCTTCCTTCGCTGCCGCCGTCGGAGTGCTCTTCAGCGCCAAGCAGGTCTTCATCAATCCCGAGAGCTTCACCTTCATGGAGTCCATAGGCGTGCTGGCCATGGTCATTTTGGGAGGGATGGGCTCCATCCCGGGAGCGATTCTGGGCGCGACGGCGGTGACGGTGCTGAACCTCCAGCTCCTCAAGGGCCTTTCGCTCTGGCTAAACTCGGTCCGGCAGTGGGGTTTGATCATTCATCTGCCCCTGCTCGGAAGCTTTGACTTGAGTCAGATCCCGGCGCAGTTCGAGCCTGCCAAATACGAGCGGATGGTCTTCGGGCTCATTCTTATTTTGATGATGATCTTCCGGCCGCAGGGTATGCTTCCGCCGCCGCGAGGGAGGAGTTGAGCGGTGCTGCTCCAACTGCGCGGCATAAGCAAGCGGTTCGGCGGGCTTCAGGCGCTGGCGGGGATCGATCTCGAGGTGGCAGAAGGGATGATCGCGTCGCTCATCGGGCCAAACGGCGCGGGGAAAACGACGTTGTTCCATATCTTGACCGGGCTCTATTTCCCGGATCGCGGGGAGATCCTGTTTATGCATCGCTCGCTGGTCGGTCTTCGGCCGGATCAAATTACCGCTGCCGGGATTGGCCGCACCTTTCAAAACATACGCCTGTTTTCCAACATGTCCGTGCTGGAAAACGTTCTAGTGGGAATGCACTCGCGCCTGGCTCCCAGCCTGCTCGACGTCCTGGCGCGCAACCGTCGCTTGCGGTCCGGGGAGCGGGAAGCGAGAGAGAGGGCCCTGGAGTTGATCGAGCTGGTCGGGCTCGGTGAAAGGCGGGAGGAGTGGGCCCGCCATCTCTCTTATGGCGAACAGCGCCGGCTCGAGATCGCCCGCGCCCTCGCCTCGGCCCCCAAGCTGCTCTTGCTCGATGAGCCTACGGCGGGAATGAATCCTTCCGAGGCGCAGTCACTCATGGCTTTGCTCCAGGGGCTGCTCGGCAAATACGTCCGGAGCATTCTCTTGATCGAGCACAATATGCGGGTCGTCATGGGCGTTTCGGATCGGGTCACGGTGCTCGATTACGGCGAAAAGATCGCCGAGGGAAGCCCGGCGGACGTGCGTGAGAATCCCCGGGTCATTGAAGCCTATCTCGGGCGGGGAGAGTGGGGCGGGCGTGCTTAGGGTTCGGGATCTCCATGTTTACTACGGAGCTATCC
>JACPFH010000087.1 GCA_016183075.1 Deltaproteobacteria bacterium
CGATCTGGTTCCCCGCCAACAGCTTGTCGCCGTCATACACCGGGGTGTCTACCTCGCGGCCACTGAACCAGCAAGAGCGACGTCGCTTGAGCGCAGCCGAAGCATCCCGCCCTCCCCGGCCGATCTGGACCAGGCGAAAGGCCGCCTTGGGAGCCGTCGCCTTGAGGCGAAACGTGAGAAACTCAACCCCCTTCCAGTGCATGTTGAACGTGTAGAGTTCCTCATGCTTTCGGTGAAAGCTCTGCAGCGCCGTCTCGATGTCGCCAGGGCCGAGTTTTTCTTGACCTACCTCTATCTCCACCTCGTGAAACTGCCCGATGTAGCGCATGTCGGCGGTGCGCGAGAAAAGTACCTGGCCGGGAGAAACATGCATGGAACGAAAGGCCTCCACGGCTTCCTGCTCCATCTCCGCGTAGAGCCGGTTGACCCTGTCCAGATCGATGCGATCGGCGCGGGAAATGTAGGAACGGGCGTAGTCGCGGCCAATGTCCATGGCAAACATGCCGAAGGCAGAGTATAAGGCCGCCACGGAAGGAATGACAACCGTAGGGATACCGAGCTGGTCGGCGATGGTTGCAGCGTGGACGGGACCGGCCCCGCCACCCACAACTAACGCGAAATCGCGGATATCATATCCCCGCTTGGTTGAGACCTCGGTGATCTGATCGGCCATAAAAGAGTTCACCGTGGTGAAGATCGCCTGAGCGGCTTGGGAGACCGACATATTCAGGGGAACCGCCACTTTCTTCAGGGCCTGCGTGGCCCGCTCCACATCCAGGGAGATCTCCCCGCCGAGGAAGAAATCCGCGGGGATATATCCAAGAACAAGATCAGCGTCCGTGACCGTGGGCTCCTGTCCTCCTTTACCGTAGCAGGCAGGACCTGGCTCGGCTCCCGCCGAGTGAGGGCCCACCCGCAAAAGACCCAGGGAATCGGTCCAGGCAATCGATCCACCCCCGGCCCCCGCAGAGTGGATGTCCACCATCTTGATGGCCACCCGCTCGTCGCCGACCCAACTCTCGGTGCTGGTGGGAATCTGGCCGTTACGAACCATGCAGACATCAAAAGATGTCCCCCCCATGTCAATGGAGAGCAGATTCTGATGGCCAACGGAGCCGCCCAGATAGAGCGCGCCGGAGGGGGCCGCAGCCGGGCCGGAGCCGATCAGGAAAACGGCCCGCGGGATACAATGCTCGACGGTCTCCACCAGGCCGCTGGAAAGCATCAAGAGAAGATTTCCGTGGAATCCGGAATCCTTCAGTCGCTTTTCCAGAGCGCGCAGATAGCGCGCCACCACAGGCCCGACATAGGCTGAAACCAGCGTGGTGGAGAACCTTTCAAACTCCCGCCAAACAGGAAGGATCTCGTGGGAAGCCGTTATGTAGGCTCCGTTAAAAGCAGCCTTGGCGATCTCGCTGGCCCGCTGCTCATTGCGCGGATTCGCGTAAGAGTGAAGGAAGCAAATCGCGACCGACTGAACTCCCTTCTCCTTTAGCTTGGCGACGGCCTCTTCCACCTGGGGTTCGTTCAGCGGAGTCAGAATCTCGCCGGAATGAATCGCGCGCTCTTCCACCTCCAAACGCGAGTGTCTCGGGACCAGGGGTTTGTAAGGAGGCACAAAAACGTCGTACATGGACGTGCGGATGTTTTTGTGGCCGCGCCGGATCTCGATGATGTCGCGGAAGTTCTTCGTGGTTATCATGCCCGTCTTCGCGCCCGTCTCGTTGATCAGGGTGTTGGTCGCTAGAGTAGTACCGTGAATGAGCAGATCCACGTCGGCCAGAAACGAAGAAAGGGATTGGTGAAAAGCGCCGGCAGCCTTCTCCAAACAGGCAAGAAAGCCGACGGAGGGATCCTGGGGAGTCGTGGGCGACTTGAACTTCTGGAGGTTTCCCCGCTCGTCCAAGACCAGGCCGTCTGTAAAGGTTCCACCGACGTCAATGCAGAGTCGCTTCATTGTTCTCTCCTTGCTCGCTGCCGCATCTGTCTCGTCCAACCAATGCTGTTCATTCAGCCATGTCTACATATCCTGCGCTAACAATGACATCGTTTTGACCCTGAGCGCCTGGTTGGTGCCGTCGGAATGGCTGAAAGCGACGGCATCCCGCACATACTTCTCCATGGGCAGATCCTTCGTCGCCCCGTAACCGCCATGAACCTCAAGGGCCTGTACGGTGACTCTCTTGGCAATCTCGGAAGAGATCACCTTCGTAGGATTCGTCATGGTCGGCAGCCCAGGCGGCCTTCCAGTAAAGGAGCCGGGCGGCCTCGAGTTCAATGAACATGTCGGCAAGCATCGCCCCGATGATTTGATTTTCAATAATGCGCCTGCCCCCTTGCACTCGCGTCTTGGCATAGGCAAGAGCAGCCTCATAGGCAGCTCGCCCCACTCCTACGTTGCACGCCGCCGCATAAGCGTTGCTCGCTCGCATGATTCTGCTCCTGACATCCAGGCCCACCTTGGATTCTCCCAACATAGACTCTAAATTTTCCTTGGGTACACGAACGTTATCGAAGGCCATTCCAGCGTTGGGGCACAACCGCTCGCCCAGCTTGTCGTTAACATGGTGGACGCTGAGGCCGGGGGTATCGCTGGGCACAAAGATATAGGCATTCCCTTCCGAGGTTCTGGCCAAGACTCTATAAAGCTTGGCCCGGCCGGCGCCGGAGCTCCACTGCTTGACTCCGTTGATCACCCACTCATCGCCGTCGAGCACGGCAGTCGTGTTCATGTGGAAGCCTTCGTAGGGGAGCTGCCAGTCGGAGCCGTGGTCCGGCTCGGTCTCGGCGGTCGCCATCAGAAACCGGTTGTCCTTCATATACCGGGGGAAGAACCAGTCCTTCTG
>JACPFH010000723.1 GCA_016183075.1 Deltaproteobacteria bacterium
GTCCATCCCGTCAAGCCCGTGTACGATCATGGCCCCGACCGTGCCTAGATTCTTGAGCACCTGGGCGATCGGCTCGGTGAGCCCTCCATCATAGATACCGGTGAGCTGATGGGTCGCTCCCGCGGGATTCGTCAGGGGACCCAGGAGATTAAAGATCGTGCGGATGCCTACCTCGCGGCGCGGCTGAACCGCATATTTCATCGCCTCGTGCAGGAGCGGCGCAAAGAGAAAACCGATGCCTATCTCGGCGAGACATTCTTCGACCCGCTCTCTGGCTGCGTCGATTTTCACACCCAGGGCGGCCAAAACATCGGCGCTACCCGACTGGCTGGATACCGATCGGTTTCCGTGCTTGGCCACCGTGATTCCCGCGCCTGCCGCGACAAACGCCGACGCGGTCGAGATGTTAATAGTTCCTTTCTGATCCCCTCCTGTTCCGACAATATCGAGCACAAGATCGGCTTTGACCCTGATGCGGTGCACTTTCTCCCTCATGACCCGCGCGGCCCCCGTGATCTCCTGAATGGTCTCCCCCTTCATCCGGAGCGCCGTAAGAAAAGCGGCGACTTGAGAAGGGGTGGCATCGCCGCTCATGATCTGGTTCATCACATCTTCGGTCTCGCCCTCGGAGAGATCCGTCCGGTTGACCAGCTTGCCGATCGCTTCCTTGATATCCATGATTCCAACCTCCTGAGAGCCTAACCGCCTACGGTCATGGTCTGGGTAAGGTTTTCCTTGACCTTGAGCTCCTCCTGCAGCGCTTTGGCCCCGGCTCGCGTGGCAAGATGGCCCACGCGCACGCGATGCCAGGTCTTTCCCCTGATAGTCGTCGAGACCACATACGCGTCGTACCCTTTATCCTTAAGCTGCTTCGCCAGCCGGTTAGCGTCTCCCGCCTGAGGAAAGGCGTGGACCTGCACCGCCCACACCCCCGCTTCGGCCTTGGCGGGCGCTTTCTCGGCGCCGCCGCTCGGCGCCCGCCGAGGTGCCGGTTTCGCCGCTTCGGCAGCCGGCTTCACCTCCCTCTCCCCCGTCTTTTCCTTCTCGCTCCGAGCCGCCTGCCCGCCTTTGGACGCCTTCGCCAAGGTGTCATAAAACGTGATCTCATCCTTGCCCGCAGCCGCGCCAGCCGACCCTCGAAGCAAAGGCTCCACCGGGATCTTGACAAACGGCTCTTCCTTCTTGAGCAGTTTCCTTTCCTCGATTCCTTGGCCGATGAGGACGCCAAGAAAGAAGACAATGAGCGAAGTGACGGCGAATCCGCCGGCCAGAAAAATCATCTGGCGGCGGCTCATGTAGTACGTTCCGTCGCCTCTGCCTGTTCGGTTCCTCGCCATTCCGTTACCGCCGATACGACAACGCCGGCCTTTCGTGGTTTACCCTAGCGACCCCGCACGGAGCTCTCCGCCGCGTTCGGAGCAGCGTCGAGCGCCGCTCCGTCTCGCGGCGCCATCCGCGACGGCGCTTCAACCCCGAGTAGATGAAGCCCCCAGCGAATGACCTTTTGCACGTTGCGTGCCAGGACCAGGCGCGCACGCGTCAACTCCGCGTCATCGGATATCACCCGGAAGCGATTGTAATAGCGATGAAACTCGCCCGCCAGCTCGAGCAAGTAAAAAGCCAGCCGGTGCGGCTCGAGCTCGGTGACGCTCTCCTCGACGGCTTCCCGGCATTGGATGACCCGCTTGATCAGCTCTATCTCTTCCGCTCGCTCGAGCCGTTCCAGCCGCGCATGCCGGGAGCGGACAGCCTCCACGTCGATCCCGCTCTGCCGCGCCTGCTCGAAGATGCTCGCGATGCGGGCATGGGCGTACTGAACGTAGAAAACCGGATTTTCGCTCGACTCCTTCTTCGCCAGCTCAAGATCGAAATCGAGATGACTGTCACACTTGCGCATGAGAAAAAAGAAACGGGCGGCATCCTTTCCCACCTCTTCCACAACCTCCCGCAGCGTGACAAACTCGCCCGTACGCTTGCCCATGCGCACCGGCTCTCCGCCGCGAAACAGGTGCACCATCTGAACCAGAACGATATGCAAAATTTCCGGATCGTATCCCAAGGCCTTCACCGCCGCCTTGAGCCTGTTCACATAGCCGTGGTGATCCGCTCCCCAAACATTGATGAGCTTGTTAAACCGGCGCTCGAATTTGCTGCGGTGATACGCGATATCGCTGGCGAAATAAGTCAGCTCCCCATCGCTCTTCACCACGGTCCGGTCCTTGTCGTCGCCGTACGCCGTTGCGCGAAACCACTCGGCTCCCCCCTCGCGGTACAGAAGCCCGCGGGAGCGCAGCAACTCGATCGTCTTCTCCACCTCGTTTCGCTCTCGCAACCCTTTCTCGCTGACAAAAGAATCAAAGCCGATGCCGAACTCGGCAAGGTCTCCCCGGATCGTGCCGAGCAAGCTCTCGCCGCCGAAACCGCTTAGAAACGGAACCGCGTTCTCGCGCTTTTCGCCGAGGAACCTTTCTCCCCACCGGCGCTTCACCTCGGCGGCGAGGTCCCTCACGTAATCGCCCGGATAGCCGTCTTCAGGAAGCGCGATCGACTCTCCGTACAGCTCTCGGTAGCGAAGGTAGATGGAAAGCCCCAATTGCTCCATCTGTCTCCCGGTATCATTGACGTAGTACTCGCGCTCCACGGCA
>JACPFH010000088.1 GCA_016183075.1 Deltaproteobacteria bacterium
ACCGGACGTAAGGGGGTGCTGAAAAAGAGTTTTTTTTTTTTTTTTTTGGCTCAGCATGAACGGAAATTCGTCGATGTTTTGAACACGTGCTCCGTTCGCCCCTTCGACTCCGTTCGTCCTGAGCTTGTCGAAGGACGAACTCTGCTCAGGACAGGCTCTGAGCGTGTCGAAGGGTGAACGGAGAGTTTTTCCGCAGCCTCCTAAGGCCGAAACCCCAAGCGCCTTTGCTCAGTCGCGCCAGCTCACGGCGAACAAGTGGCTTTCATAAGGAGCCAGGTCAAGAAATAGGCCTGGATCGCACAGTTCGCTCCCGTCGCGCTCAAAGGCGTCTTCGCTCAGCCGATCTCGCAGCGTCACGCGGCTCCCGCGAAGGCCGGTTAAGTCCAGGGGCGCGAAACAGCGTGCCGGCTGCGAACCGTAGTTGGCCGCGATCACCCGCGCGTCGTGTCCGTCGCCTTCCCAGCGGTGAATAAGGATCTGCTCGTGGGTCGATCCCGCGCCCGCGGCAGGCTTCGGTTCGAGGAGCTTCCATCTTCCCCGGCGCATGGCGTTGTCTCCCAGCGCCGCCAGGAGCTTCTCGTAAAAAGCGCGCACCTCGCGCTCCGGCTCCTCCGCCGGGCGCCGGCCGAGCTGTATGGGGACTCTCACCCGCCGCCCGTCCAGTTGCCCTTCATGGAAAAGGCGGATTCCCGGCAGGGTATAGGCGATCAACGCCGCCGCCCGATGGCGCGCCGCGGTGAAAACCTGAGCGGCGCGCGGTTCGTCGTGGTTTTCGAGAAAATGCACCGATTTGCGGTGGAAGTCGGGATCGCGCCCGATGTGCTCGCGCACCTGTTTCGCGTCTTTACGGAGCAGGGAATCATAGAGCGTTTTGTCATAGGTGTAATCGAAGCCGAGTGATTGCAACCTCGACTCCAAATCCCAGTAAGCCTCGGCGATGAACAAGAACTCCGGGTATTTCCGGCGCACCGCGTCGATGGCCTCACTCCAGAATTCCCCGTGGGCCGGCGAGGTGCCGTCGGCAGGCATGGCCTTTTCTCCCCACGTGCGGGCGAAGATCTCCTCGAGCACCAGCATGGACATGTCGCAGCGCACCCCGTTCGAGTGGGCGGCAATGCCGAGAAGGGTTTCGATCATCGCGGCGCGCATGCCCGCATGGCCGTAATTTAGCTGCGCAGTATCGGTCCATGGCGGGAAGTAGGGATCCCGTCCGCAGGCCAGAACTTTTTTGCCGTGAGCCGTTTCCGCAAGAAAAAAGTTTTCCGGCTCGCGCCTGAGATCGTCTTCGCTGCCGTGGATATAGAACTCGGGATGAGACCACACCCAGGGATGGTCGCGGGCGGTGTGATTGGGAACGAAATCGAGGATGAGCCGGATGCCTCTCTCCGCAAGCCGGACACGCAGGCGCCTGAGCGGCTCGGGCCCTCCCAACTCATCGGCCACCCTGTAGTCCTGCACGGCGTACGGCGAGCCGAGGACGTCGTCGGGGGTCCAATTGGGCAGGACATGCGCGTATTCGGATCGGAGCTGGGGGAGCTTTAGGGCGATGGCTTTGCCCTGTGGTCCCGTCTGCCACACGCCCATCAGCCATACGAAGTCGAAGTGTAACCGGGCGATCGCATCCAGGGCGCCTTGCGGGACACGGTCCAAAGCGCGATTTCCCTGCGGCCCGGCAATCTCCCGAACCCACAGGCGGGTGTTGATTTCGTACAGCAGGGGATGGTCGGTAGGTTGGCGGCGCAAGGACGTATGGATCTAAGCTTCGAGCTTCTTCCGCAAAATCTCATTGGCGAGCTGAGGATTGGCTTTCCCCTTGGTCGCCTTCATCACCTGGCCGACCAGAAAGCCGAACACCTTTTCCTTGCCGGCGCGGTAGTCGGCTACCTGTTCGGCGTGCGCGGCCAAAACCTCGTCGATGGCCTGTTCGATCTGGCTTGAATCCGAAAGCTGCTCGAGGCCTTTTTCGCGCACGATCTTTTCCGGGGACAAACCGCTCTCAAGCATCTGTTCAAAGAGAGTCTTGGCGATCTTGCCGCTGATTTTTCCCTCGTCGATCAGTCGCACCATTGCCGCCAGATTTTCCGGCGTTATCGGCCATGAAGTGATCCGCAGTCCGTCGTCAAGCTTTCTCTCCTTGATGACGCGAAAGAGGTCGACCATGATCCAGTTGCTGATCGCCTTCGCATTGCCGTGGACCCTCACCGCCGCCTCGAAGTAATCGGCTACGTCCTTGCGCGCGGTCAGGACTTCGGCGTCGTAAAGCGGGACCGCATAGGCCGAGACAAAGCGCTCTTTGCGCTCTTCCGGAAGCTCCGGGAGGTCCGCCTTGGCTTCCTGGATCCATTCCTCGTCGATCACCAGGGGGAGCAAATCCGGGTCGGGGAAGTAGCGGTAGTCATGGGCATACTCTTTCGTGCGCATGGAGCGGGTGACTTCGCGCTCCGGATCCCACAGGCGCGTCTCCTGGATAACCTTGCCGCCTTCGGAGAGCGTGGCGATTTGGCGTTGGGTCTCATAATCGAGGGCTTTCTCGACCGCCTTGAAGGAGTTCATGTTCTTGATCTCCGCCTTCACCCCCAGGGCTGTGCTCCCTTCGGGGCGGATCGAGAGGTTGGCATCGCAGCGGAAGCTCCCCTCTTCCATGTTCCCATCGCAAATCTCAAGGTATTGGAGAATGGATCTGAGAGCTCTCAGATAC
The DNA here is from genome assembly GCA_016183075.1 of Deltaproteobacteria bacterium. Taxonomy (GTDB): domain Bacteria; phylum Desulfobacterota; class Binatia; order UBA9968; family UBA9968; genus 2-12-FULL-57-22. The sequence continues at coordinate 2,699 of JACPFH010000088.1, forward strand.
TGGCCCGCCTCCTCGGCGCCGCGGATATCCGGCTCGCTGACAATTTCAAGCAGCGGAACGCCGGCCCGGTTCAGATCCACGAGGCTGTAATCTCCTTTGACCTCGTGCAGATTCTTGCCGGCGTCTTCCTCCATGTGGATGCGCGTCAATCGGATCCGTTTCTTTCCGCCGGCGAGGGTGATGTCGAGGTGGCCGTTGCCGCAGATAGGCAACTCGTACTGGCTGATCTGGTAGCCTTTGGGGAGATCCGGATAGAAGTAGTTTTTTCTCGCCCAGCGGCTGGTGCGGGCGATCTCGCAGTGCAAGGCGAGGCCCGCGCGCAACGCGAATTTGACGACTCTCCGGTTGAGAACGGGGAGAACGCCGGGAAATCCCATGCACACGGGACAGGTGTTCTGATTGGGTTTTTCCCCGAAGCGGGTGGAGCAGCCGCAGAAGATCTTCGAGTCGGTCAAGAGCTGGGCATGGACTTCAAGCCCGATCACCGGTTCGTACTTCATGGCGGCTTATTTGTTCCCTGCGGCGAGCAGCTTGTCTATCGCCTGCTTGAATTGCGCATAGGGCTGGGCCCCGCGAATCACCTCCAGGGCCTTGATCTTTGTATCGTTGGGATCGGTCAGGCCGACAAAGAAAGTCGGCGTGCCACGGACGCCGGCTTCGACGCCGGCGGCGATGTTCCGGCGGATTCTCGCCTCATGCTTCCCGCTCTTCAAGCATTCCTCGAACGTCCGCACATCCAGGCCCGCCGCTTTGGCGTGGCCCGGCAGGTGTTCCCATCCGAGCGCGTTTTGATGCGCGAAGAGCCGATCGTGCATCTGCCAGTATTTCCCCTGATCGGCAGCGCAGTTGGCGGCCTCGTGCGCTTTGAAAGCGTCCTTGTGGATGGACTCGATCGGAAAGTCCAGGAAAACGTATTTTAGCCTGCCGGTCCTGATGTAGTCTCTTTCGATCTGGGGCAGCGTCTCACGGACGTGCCGAGCGCAGAAGGGTCACTGGTAGTCGGAAAAATCAACCAGCGTCACCCGGGCGTTTTTATCGCCCTTGAAAAGACCGCCTTCCACGCTTATCGCCACCGGCGCGAACGGTTGGGGAGCCTCCCTGCCTCGGCCTTGAGCGCCGAGCATCCCGCGCAGGACATTTTTGATGACCTCGAGCTCCTTTTCGATTCTCTTCTGCCCTTCCTTAAGCGTCTCCATCTCTTGCCTGAGCATTCTGAGATCTTCCTCTGACTGTGCCGCGGCCGGGCGGCTCCAGAAGGGGAGCACGAGGAGCATTCCGATCAGGATCCTGGAGATGGTCTGCATCATCACTCCATGAAAATAACAGGAAGCCCGCGCGGGCGCAACGAGCCGTTGGCTCAGCCGAATTTGACATGACATCTCATTATTGGATACTCTCCCGTCCAAATATTCCGCCACATCCCCGAACTTTGCAGCCTTGAGATCAGCGGATGAGGAGGCTTCTTGTGGGGACAGCCAGACAGCGCAATCCACGAACGTACCGTATCATAGGCTCTCAGCGACAAATCGACGAGCGTGAGACCCCTCACCCCCGGGTCGACCGTGGGGAACTGGGAGAGCGGCTCCGGTCATGGCGGAAGACCCGGGCTGGCGAGGATACTTTCAGGCGTATCTTCAATGTCGGCAGTGGCGGTGGTGATGGAGACCCGAACAACTGTTTGCAACATATCATGAGAGAGATACCAGAAGGGGCGGTGAATCCTAATCGGACACCTGTCTCCGATCCCGCCGATATGGCGCGTAAGATCAAAGAGATTGCTCGCTTCCTCGGTGCCGATGTGGTGGGGATCAGCCATCTCGACCAGGCTTATGTGTATTCTCACCGCGCCAGAGACAACGCGGCTATCCACCTGCCCCATCGCTACGCGATCTGTATGGGTTTCGCCAGTGATTACTACAAGTTTCTGAGTAATAACAGTCGGATTTCTGACGCTGAGTACGGCCTGGGCAATATTCACATGATTCC
>JACPFH010000089.1 GCA_016183075.1 Deltaproteobacteria bacterium
GCAGAGAGAGTGCCCGCTTCTTTGGAAAAAAGGCTCGACGGACCGGCGGGTAACAGCGGCGTCACCGCAGAATTGTGTTACGTTCTTTCGCTTTAGCACCACAATCACGACTCAACCGCACGATTTCGGTCTTTCGGGAATTCCCGAAAGGCCGTAATGCTTGCGTGCCTGTTCCGTTTTGTCCGTTGCCTGAATTTTCTCTATTGCCATCCCCGGGTTTCATAGTAAAATTAGTCAGTTTTGAGGTTTGGAAAGGATGGACATCGTTGAAGCGTGGAGGTTTTTGTCGCGGCACCACCGGGGAGTGCTGGTCACGCGCAAGCGCGATGGCGGCCTTCAGGTGTCGCCGGTATCGCCGGGCATTGACGGAGAGGGTCGAGTGATCATCACCACTCGTGAAACGGCCTACAAGACAAAGAATATCCGGCGCGATCCCCGGATCACCCTCTGCGTTTTTGCCGATGCCTTTCACGGCTCCAACTGGATCCAGATCAACGGCAGAGCGGAGATTGTATCGCTGCCTGAAGCAATGGAGCCACTTATCTTCTGGTACCGCCAGGTCAAGGGAGAGCACCTCAATTGGGCCGAGTACCGCCAGACGATGGAAAAAGAGCGCCGTCTGATACTCCGCATTACCATCGAAAGCGCGGGACCCGATCACAAAGGCTAGGGCAGAATTCCGCCGAGTTTGCCTTGATCGGGATTGCCGCTCCGGTGTAACGTTTATTGGTTTGTTTCTCGTACTATTCAGCATCTATAATCTGATCAGGAGGATGCCGTGCAGATGCGCATTGCAGCGGTCGATCTCGTCAGTAATACCTGTTTCCCCGCGCTCGCGGCGGATGCGCTGGGGTTTTTCAAGGCAGAGGGTCTGGACGCCCACATTGAGCTAGTCGCCGCGCTTGGCGCCACTAAGGCGCTGCGAAACGGGAGCGCGGATGCCATGATCGCCGGCTCGGTGCACGACGTTCTGACGGAATTTCCGCGATGGGAAGGGGTGAAGCTGGTCGTGGCCCTCTCCCAGGGAACTCCCTGGCTGCTCGTTGTCCGTGCCGATCTCCCCGCAAAGCGCGGTGATATCAACGCGGTGAAGGGGCTGCGTCTCACCGCAGCGGAGGGGCCGGATCTGGCGCTGAAACAGATGCTGATAGACGCCAAGATCGATCCTCGCCATGACGTCGAGCTCGTGGAGCTGCCGGGCGCCAAGGCGCGCGATGTCTCCTTCGGAGTTTTCGCGGCTCGCGCTCTGGAGGCGGGCCGGATCGATGGCTTCTGGGCCAACGCCATGGGTAGCGAGACTACAGTCCGGCGGGGAGTGGGAAAGATTCTCATTGATGTCCGGCGCGGCGATGATCCCGCGCAAGTCCGCCGCTTTACCTTCGCCGGGCTCGCGACGACGCAGGCACTGATCGAGCGGGACCCGGAGTGCGTCGCGGCCGCTGTCCGGGCCATCGTGAAAGCTCAAAGGGCCCTCCGGGCAAACCCCGCATCGGCCGCCGAGGTGGGGCGGCGCAAGTTTCCTGGAGAAGCCGCGGAGCTGATCACGACGATCGTTGAACGGGACGTGTCGTTCTACGATCCTGTCATCTATGAAGAGGCCGTCACCGGTCTCAACCGATTCGCCCAATCCGTCGGTCTATTATCTGCGCCGGTTCCCTACGAGCAAGTGGTAGCTGTCCGCTTCCGTGAACTTTGGGACTAGGATCGGGCCATAAGTTACTAATGAGATCACTGGTAGGTAGACATTGCAGTCCAATCGCTGGCCTGTCCCCGTCATGCCCGCGCAGGCGGGCATCCAGTCTGCTTCCGTCCCTACCCCTGGATTCCCGCTTTCGCGGGAATGACGAAACCCACCCCTCTCAACGCTTGCGTTTTGACCTTTTTTGGAGACGTAGACTTACTTATGAACTCGTTGATAATATCCCGCGGGATCCCCGAGTTTGAGCTTTACAATTTAGTAAACAGCCGACTCTCTAACAGGAGGACAAAGCCATGAAACTTTCCGTCAAATCCTTAACCATCGCGGCCGCACTTTTTTGGGCCGGCACTGTTTTCTTCGTCGCCTTTCTCAATTTCCTCTCCCCTTCTTACGGCAAGGCCTTTCTCGACATTGTGAGCTCAGTCTATCCCGGATATAAAGTCGTCGGGACCTTTGGCAGCGTGATCGTCGCAACTCTGTACGCGTTGGTCGATGGCGCCATCGGCGGTCTCGTCTTTGGTTGGCTCTATAACTGCTTTGCGAAGTAGGAGAATGAGATTCACATCACGCTAACGCATCCAATACGCTCCGGCGCAAAGTGGCGATAGTGGCCTGGCAAAACTTGCCCGCCTGGCTCCTGTTCTCCCTTGCGTCTATGGTCCTGGTGGGAACGGCCGACCTGCTGTTCCGCCGCGCCACGCTCAGCCGCTTCACGCCGTCCTCTTTCATGGTCCTGCACTCTTGGTTCTTCGGCCCCACGGCTCTCGCGTGGGCCGCTGCCACCGGGAGCCTCGAGTGGAGCGCCGCGAGCCTCTGGGGGCTCTTGGCGGGCGCGCTGACCTTCGTCTCCAGCTATTCGTTCCTCCGGAGCCTCCAGGCCATGCGCGCCCAGGTCAGCGTGAACGCGCCAATCTACCGCCTGAACCTCGTCGTGACGGCCATTCTAGCCATTGCGTTCCTGGGTGAGAAATTCACATGGGCCAAGACGGCAGGCCTGCTGCTTGCAGGAACCGCCGTGCTTTTGCTGTCCGAGACATCGCGGCGGAGTCTCGGCTCCCGTCCCGGAGGCGTGGGCTGGGCCCTTCTGGCCATGGCCGTATTCGGCCTCATCCACCTCCTGTATAAGATCGCGGTGATGTCCGGGGCGCCTCCGGCCTTGCTGATCTTCTGGCAGTTCGCCTCCTTCACCGTCATTGCAATTTCCTACGCGAACTGGGTCGAGGGCGGCCTGCGCCTGACGCGTGCCATCTGGGTCCACGCACCCATCTGCGGCATTCTGAATTCAAGCGGACGTATTCTGTTGGCCTGGGCCCTCCAATCTGGTGAGGCGAGCACCGCCGTGCCCATCGCGCAGATGAGTTTCGTATTCACCTTCCTGCTGGCCGCACCTCTTTTCCGCGAACCGGTGACAGGGCGCAAGGCGGCCGGTTTGCTGGCTGCTGTCCTGGCTGTCGCGGCTTTCTATTGGTGACCGACTTCACGCATATTGCCCGCCGGTGCCACACAATTTTTCGCCACTGGACTTTATCCATCAGTCTTATATATTTGTTTTGTTGAAAAACCAGCTTTTCATGCTTCGACGGGCTCATGCTTCGAGGGCCTCAGCAGAACGGAAAATCGTCAACGTTATCAATCTAATTTCCGTTCGCCCTGAGCCCTTCGACAAACTAGCCGTTCGTCCTGAGCTTTGTCGAAGGATGCGGCTGGTTTGCTCAGGACAGGCATTGTCGAAGGGTGAACGGGGGTTTTTCAGCAGAATCTACATTGAAGTTTTGCGTTTGAATCGGGAAGGGGACGTATTGAATGGCGGTCTCGGAGCGTTCGCAAAAAAGAAAAAAAAGGCGCAATTCGGTCTTATTTGAACAGGGCGCCGGCAAGATTCTCCTTCGCCTCAAGGTCAACGGCGAAACGAGAGAAGTCGCCACGGAAGGATCCAAGACCTTGCTCGAAGTATTGCGCGAAGACATGGGTCTTACCGGAACCAAACACGGCTGCGAGTTGGGCGAGTGCGGGACCTGCGCCGTCCTGCTCGATGGCGAGTCGGTGCTCTCCTGTCTGATGCTCGGCGTCGAGGCCGGGGATGGAGAGATCGTTACCGTGGAGGGCATGATGCAGGACGGGAAACCGCATCCGCTGCAGAAAACTTTCGCAGCGCTTGGGGCCACCCAATGCGGGTATTGCATCCCGGGAGTCCTGCTCACCGCGAAGGCCCTGCTGGACAAAAACCCCCACCCGAGCCGCGACGAGATCCGCCAGGCGCTGTCCGGCAACCTCTGCCGCTGCACGGGCTACACCAAAATCCTCGACGCGGTAGAGCTCGCGGTAAAAGGTGCGGAGGCGCCATGAGAAAGAAAGGGTTTTCGGTAATCGGTAAGCCCCTGCCCAAAGTCGACGCCATGGCAAAGTGCGCCGGGGAGACCGTCTATGCTGACGATCTTAACTTGCCGCGCACGATCTATGCGAAGCTTCTGCGCAGCCCGCACGCGCACGCGCGGGTGCTCCGTGTCAACCCCGAGCGAGCCCTTCGCCTGGAGGGCGTGTACGCCGTGATCACCGGCAAAGACCTGCCGGAAAAATTCGGCATCATGCCTGCCACGCAGGACGAAGAGGCGCTGGCGGTCGACAAGGTCCGCTACGTCGGCGATCCCGTAGCGGCGGTGGCGGCCGTGAGCGAAACCCTCGCCGAGAAAGCTCTCGGCTATATCGATGTCGAATACGAGATCCTAAAACCCGTTCTGACGATCGAGGACGCGCTTGCCTCTACCGAAGAGAGCCAACGCATCCATACCTGGAATCGCCGGGCCAACATTCAGAAGGCGGTCTCGCTGGAGTTTGGCGACATGGATGGCGGTTTTGCGCAGTCAGACCATATCTTCGAAGGGACGTTTTTCTATCAGGGGAACACCCATCTCCCCATGGAACAGTATTGCGCCATCGGCTTCTACGGCCCGGACAATAAGCTCACGTTGTGGTCTTCCACTCAAACTCCGCATTATCTCCACCGCGCGCTCGCCAAAGTCCTCGGACTTCCGGCAAGCCGCATCCGAGTCATCGCCACCCCGGTGGGAGGCGGATTTGGCGGTAAAAGCGATCCCTTCTCGCACGAGATCAGCGTAGCGAAGCTCTCGATGATCACGCGAAGGCCGGTCAAGATCACGCTCACGCGGGAGGAAACGTTCTATGTGCACCGCGGCCGACATCCCGTAAAGATGTGGATGAAAACCGGGGTCAAGAAGGACGGCACCCTGCAGACCATGCATTTTCGATCCTTTCTCGACGGCGGCGGCTACAGTAGCTACGGCCTGGCATCCGTCTATTACACCGGCGCGCTCCAGACGGTCGCGTACAAGCTCCCGAGCTATAAATTCGAAGGGGTGCGCGTCTTCACCAACAAACCCGCGTGCGGGCCGAAGCGCGGGCACGGCACACCCCAGCCGCGCTTCGCCGTGGAGATCCAGCTCGATGAGATCGCTGAAAAGCTCGGCATGGATCCCCTCGAGTTGCGGCTCAAGCAACTCACAGAGGCCAATTCGATAACCGTAAACGGGTTAAGAATCAGCACGACCGGGCTTCGAGAATGCATCGAGAAGGTGGCGGAGCGGGCGGAGTGGAAAAAGAAATTTCGCAAGCTTCCCTTCGGTCACGGCATCGGCTTTGCCGCCAGCGCCTACATCAGCGGCGCGGGGTTGCCGATTTACTGGAACGAGATGCCCCATTCAGGGGTGCAGATCAAGCTCGACCGCAGCGGCGGCATCACCGTCTTCTGCGGCTCCACGGACATCGGGCAGGGATCGGATTCGATTCTCGCCTATGCGGTCGCGGAAGAGTTCGGCGTGGATCCCGCCGACATCCGGGTGGTCACCGCCGACACCGACCTGACGCCGGTCGATCTGGGAAGCTATTCCAGCCGGGTGACCGTCATGACCGGCAACGCCGCGATCGAGGCCTGCGGCAAGCTCAAAAAGATGCTCCTCGAGGTCGCCGGCGAAGTCCTCGAGGTCCCCGCTGACGATCTCGAGTTCGCCGATGGCCGGGTTCAGAGCCAGAGCCTGCCGGAGCGCGGCATAAGCTTCGTCGAATGCGTTCAGAAGGCTGAGGCCAAATTCGGCACCCTCGGCGCAACCGGTAGCTACAAACCGCCGAAACACCCTGCGAACTATAAAGGCTCCGGGGTCGGCCCGACGCCGGCCTACACCTTCACCACCGCCATTGTGGAGCTTCACTGCGACGGAGAGACAGGAGAAATTAAAGTCGACAAGATCTGGATTGCTCACGACTGCGGTCGGGCCTTCAACCCTCTGCTTGTGGAGGGACAGACGGAAGGCAGCGTCTACATGGCTTTGGGCGAGGCCCTGATGGAAGAGCAGATCTTCCGCAAGAGCGGGCTCCATAAGATCCCTTCCATTCTCGAATACAAGAGTCCGACCACGCTGGAGACGCCGGAGATCGAGACGATCCTGGTGGAGACTAACGATCCGGAAGGTCCCTTCGGCGCCAAAGAAGCGGGTCAGGGACCGCTTCTGCCTGTGGTACCCGCCGTCTCCAACGCCGTCTATGACGCCGTGGGGGTAAGAATTCATGAGATCCCGATTACGCCGGACAAAATCTTGAGAGCGCTCGACGGAAGACTCAAGCCGGTTTCGGTTCCCGACTTTCAATTTCCGCCGCCGATCAAGTGGCAGCCGGGGGAAGGCGTGCAGGTACCTCAAAAGAATTAAGATGTATGTTGAGACTACCAGAATTTAGCTATATCCGGCCTCGATCGCTAAAGGAGGCCACAAAGGTGTTGGCGGATTTGGGTACCGAGGCCATGTTGGTGGCAGGCGGGACGGATGTCTATCCGAAGATGAAGCGCGGGCAGTTCACGCCGCGCCATTTGGTGTCGCTTAGGGGTCTGCGGGAACTCAACGGGATTCGACGGCGCAAGGAAGGGCTTTGGATCGGGGCGGGAGAGACGCTCACAACGGTCTGCGGGCACCGGCTCATCCGAAAGCATCTCCCGGCTCTAGCGGATGCAGCGGAGTCGGTCTCCACACCGCAGCTACGCAATATGGGGACGATCGGCGGCAACGTGCTGGTGGACACGCGGTGCAACTACTATGACCAGACATTTTTTTGGCGGC
>JACPFH010000719.1 GCA_016183075.1 Deltaproteobacteria bacterium
CCTCGACTGCGCCTTTAGTCCCGAGCTTGTCGAGGGATCAGCACGAACGGAAAATACTCAATGATTTCAAGGCATCGTCCGTTCGCCCTGAGCCCGTCGAAGGGTGAACGGAGGGTTTTTCCGCAGCCTGCTAAGCGAATCTAAACGTTACTGTAATCTTTCCCCCTAGGTCTTTCAATCTTTTACGTTTCTCCCGCAATCGCCTTTTCCGCAGGCGGCTGGTCCAATTGGTGGTAGAGATCGTCGAAGCTTTCCAGCGTTGCCCGGATTGTGAAGGGCTTTTCCACGCTTCCGGCAATGGCTTCGAGCGTCTTGTATCCGTTCCCGGTGATGCTGATCACGATCGATTCATCGCGTGGAATGCGTCCCTGTTGGATCAATTTTTTCGTCACCGCCACTTCCGTTCCGCCCGCCGGCTCGGTAAAGATTCCTTCCGTTCGCGCAAGCAATTTGACGGCGTCGAGAATCTCCTCGTCGGTCACTCCCTCTCCCCAGCCTCCGGACTCCTTCACGGCCTGAAGCACGTAGTAACCGTCGGCCGGGTTCCCGATGGCGATCGAGCTCGCAATCGTGTTGGGCCTGACCGGGCTGATTAAATCGGTCCCCTTCTTTAATGCCTGGACGATCGGGGCGCAGCCTGCCGCCTGTGCCGTGTAGATCTTGCAGTCCCCGTCGTCGACCAGGCCGACGAGCTTGAGCTCTTCAAAAGCCTTGGCGAGCTTGGGCAAAATGGTTCCTCCGGCCGATGCCACCACGACATGGCGTGGCAGCTTCCATCCCAACTGCTCGGCGATCTCGAACCCATGGGTCTTGGCCCCTTCGGCGTAGTAGGGGCGCAAGTTCACATTCACGAAAGCCCAGCCGTATTTGTCGGCGATTTCGCTACAGAGGCGGTTGACATCGTCATAGTTTCCCTTGATGGCGACCGTGCGCGGGCCGTAAATGGCCGAACCGATGATCTTTCCTTGTTCCAGACCGTCCGGGATGAAGACGTAACAGTTGAGCCCGGCCTTGGCGGCGTGGGCGGCGACCGCGTTGGCGAGGTTTCCCGTCGAGGCGCACGAGACCGTATCGAAGCCAAACTCGATGGCTTTGGAGATTGCCACGGACACGACTCGGTCCTTGTACGAAAACGTGGGATGGTTGACCGAGTCATCCTTCAGATAGAGTTCCTTTACGCCCAGAACCTCCCCCAGCCTGCGGGCGCGGATGAGGGGAGTAAAGCCTGAATGGAAACCGGCCTGCGGCTCGCCGTCGATCGGCAGCAGTTCCCGATAGCGCCAGAGGTTTCTGGCGCGGGCTTCGATCTTTTCCCGGCTGATCGTCTTCTTGATTCGGTCGTAGTCGTAGACGACCTCCAGGGGGCCAAAGCAGGTCTCGCATACGTGCAGGGGTTCTTTGGGGTAGTCCTGTCCGCACTCCCGACATCGCAATCCTGTGACAAAAGTCATCGATTTCTTCCCTCCTCCATAGCGTTGCTCCCGCAGATTTCAGGGGCAACCTTGATCTCCTTTTTCTCCCTGCGGCCGCAGGCGGCGCACTCGGGGTCCCGGCGGACTTCTACGGTGCGAAACCTCATGCTCCTGGCATCGTAGATGAGCAGCCGGTCCAGCAAAAGCTCCTCGTCGATTCCGGCAAGGAATTTGATCGCTTCCGTAGCCTGGATCGAGCCGATTGTTCCCGCCACGGCCCCCAAAATTCCCGCCTGCTGGCAATTGAGGATCTCCCCCGGCGGGGGCGGCTCCCTGAAGACGCAGCGATAGCAAGCGCTTTTTTCCGGTATCACGGTGATGGTTTGTCCCTGCAAGCGCACGATTCCGGCGTGGGAGAAAGGCTTGCCCATGGCCACGGCGACATCGTTGACGAGGAATTTGGTGGCAAAATTGTCGCTGCCGTCGATGATGAAGTCATAGGCGGAGAAAATCTCCGCCGCGTTTTTTTCCTCCAAGCGCGCCGCATGGGCGCGAATCTCCACCTCCGGGTTAAGCCGGTTGAGTTTCTCCTTGGCTGAAGCCACCTTTTCCCGGCCGATATCCTCGGTGCAGTGCAGGATCTGTCGCTGGAGGTTGGAAAGCTCTACGCGGTCATGGTCCACCAGACCCAATGTTCCGATTCCCGCCGCCGCCAGATAAAAAGCGGCCGGGGAGCCCAGGCCGCCCGCGCCGATCACCAGGGCCCGGCCTTGGCGCACGCGGATTTGTCCCTTGCCGCCCAGGTCGGGGATCATGATCTGGCGGCTATAGCGTTCGATCTGCTCTGGCGTTAAGCGAAGCGTCATGCTTTTCTCAGATTCCGCTGAAAAACCTCCGTTCATCCTTCGAGAGCCTCAGGACGAACGGAGGATCGATCGAAATCATTCGAGATTTTTCCGTTCATGCTGAGCCTGTCGAAGCATTCTTATGGTTCTTCGGTAGAATCTCTCATTCCTCTTAGCCTGGCTCCCTCTCCCCAAAAAAAAACCTCTTCCCATTGATAAGAAGAGGTTTCCCTCACCTTATCTTTCCCCTCCCGTGTGAAGAGGTGGGAATTAGCACCAGCGTTCCATCATCAGCGATGGAACCGGTTGCTGTGGCATCTACGGGCCTATCCCTCCGCCACTCTGGATAAGGTGTCCAGATATGTAAGCGCAAATCTAGCCGAGTACCGCAGCCGTGTCAAGGGCTACGTTTGGGGTTAGGGTCGGCCCACGCGTCCACTTCGGAGGGGGACGGGCTCATTGAACGGCACTGCTATTCGGGTGAACCTCGCGAAGAAAAGAGGCCTTTTATTCAAGCAAGCCCGCAGGGGAAGCTCCCGACTGTCGGAAATCGTCGTAGATCACGTTTATTTCGCAGGCTTCAATCTTCCGCGCGAGGCTCAAGGCTTCCTCGGGGGCGATCGTCGGGGTGCCCCTCTGAAGGTACAAAGTCAAGCTCTCTCTTAACCGATCGGTTTTCTCTCGGGTCACGGAGGGGTAATCTGGGCCGGGATCGTTCTTGGCTACCGTGCTCATGACGCGAAGGTTATAAGCACATCTTTCCTTCTCCATTGCTACCTCCCACCAGAAATCCCTAAGCGTCAGATGATGAAAAAAGAGGTGGGAGAAACGAAAATAGATCTTCCCGATAAGGCGCTCGATCTCGGCGAAGGCCAGCAAGGAGTCACGGCCTTTTAGCTTCTGCGGCATTGGCCTTAGCGGAAAAAGATTCCCGTCATAACCACTGCCAGGACCAGGATCGCAAAGGCCAGTACGGTCCCCATAAACAGGTCGCCGGGGAGCGGGGGGAGATCCTCGATGAGGATTTTTCTCGATTTACGCCGCGTGCGGATCGGCAAAATAACGAAAGGGGAGTACGTCCGGCCCTGTGGGCTGCCGAGTTCCACTGCTCGCAAAGGGAAACACCACGAAAGAATCCGAAAAACCAGTTTCTTCATAAGGACCTAAAAAGAGTCCCTTGGATTCTACGATCGTTCTTCTCGATCAGGCGTGCCTCGCGCCATGCCGTAAAGCGGCAATCTCTTTCCATTCCCGGCGCATCAGCCCGTCGCGAAGGTGATTGGAACTTATTCCCAAAATCGCGCAGATGTTGTCGAAGGAAAAAACCCATTCGTTGTTCTCTTCTAAGAACCAGTTCACGGCTTCACGGAATGATGGAGCCTGTGGTGATCGGGCTTGCTTTTGGATGCATGCAATGGCGTCTTCCAAGACGGCGAGCATGAGCCTCTTTTCCGGCTGTAGATTAGTTTTCCCGGAGTAGACTGCCCAAAATTCAGGAGGCAGTAGCACATCGGGCTCAAATACGCCGATAGAGCGCTGCGCCATACTGTGTCTCAATCCATAAGCTTGAAAAGCCGGTTCTTTCCCATCGCGTCCGGACTGTGGAGTTGAGCCGGATGGCCGATCTTTTTTAGCACCCTTTGGACGCAGTGCGGAAGTCCCCAATCGCTCCAGTAGACGCCGTGCGCCGGCAGCACCGCAAGGGACAAGGGAGAAATGCCCGGCAGGGTTGCCAGAAGCTCGCGCGAAAAATTCAGCGGTCGCATGTTTCGGTAGACCTCTTCCACCACCTCCGGCTCGCTGCGGGTTCCGATGGCTCGCAGGATCCGCCGGCAATAGGCGTAGAGTTCCGGGGCCTGGCGGCGCACAACCTCCAGCAGAGTCCTGATTTTGAAGACCATGACCATGCTGTTCCACAGCCCGCGTTGAAGGATTAACTTCCGGGCGGCGGTAGAGTCGGGCTTTTCCACGAACTTCTCGACTCTGTGGATTCCGAAGGGGCTTCCGTCCGTTCCGTCCGGCAGGATATAACCGTACTCGGTCTCTGGCTCACTCGGTTCGAAACCCAAAAGCACCAAACG
>JACPFH010000713.1 GCA_016183075.1 Deltaproteobacteria bacterium
GCCACCCGCAGCTCGATCTCCCGATCGGGCAGGCGAAATTTGATTTTTCCATCTTGGGGCTTGCGCCGCTCTGCGATGTCCAGGCGTGCCATGATTTTGAGACGCGATGCCAGCGCGCTGCGGTAGTGCGGCGGTATTCTCAGATACTCCCTGCACACTCCATCGACCCGAAAGCGAACCACGGTCTCTTTCTTGTCCGAGTAGGGCTCGACATGGACATCGGAGGCTCCTGCCCGATAGCCGTCGATGATAATCTGGTTGGCGAGACGGACAATGGCGCTATCGTTCTCGTCGATCACGGGCGGCGCGCTTTCTTCCGCCCTTTCCGCTTCTTCGGTGGCGAGCTCGCCCAAGATCGCGGATACAGAATCCCTGGCGCTCCCGGGATCGGTAGTCGCGGTGAGCGAGCTTACGTACTTGAGAATATCTTCGCGCAATCCGACGTGGAACTTGATTTCTTTGACCGGGTAGAGGCGCCTGATGTCTTGAATCTTATGAAACGAATGAGGATCGTCGATGAGAATCTCGACGCAGTCCGATTGTCGGCGCAGCGGAACCCAGTAATTAACCTTCAGGTAGTTCGGATTGATATTTTTGACCAACTCGGGATCGATGAAGATGCGCTCGTCGAACTCGAGAAAAGGACACTGATAATACAGACTCAGAGATTTGCCAATCTCCTGCTTTGGGATCCTGTGCTTCTCCATCAGGTACGATTCCAAGTCCTTTTGTTTCTCCCGGGCTTCCCGGATGGCTTCGTCCAGCTCGGCCCGCGTAACAATCCCTGAAGAAACCAGGCGGTCGAACTTTGTCGGCTTCTTTGCGGCCAGCCGGTACTGGTTGTAAAAGGCGATCCCGAGCGCTTCGGCAACCTCCGTGAGCTTCGCTTCGTCTTCTTTCGTGAAGCGGCGCCCGCCCCTTTTGTTGATGAGTTGGATCACGCCAGTCAACACGCCGCCACGGGAAAGCAGAGGGACGGCAAGCACCTGTTGCGTACGGAATCCCGTTTTCTGGTCCCAGGAGCCGTCAAATCGCAACCTCGGGCTGATGCCCGCAAGCTCTTCCCTGTCATAGGCATCCGCGATATTGACCGGGATCCGGCTCTTGGCGACAAACCCGGCGATGCTCTCATCGCCGATGGGCACTCGGACCTCCTTGATGGTCTGCATACCCTGATAGTCCCAAAAGCGCGAGTAGACTTCTTTTTTCTCATAGTCAACGGCGTAGAGGGTAAGCTGCGCCGCATCGAAGAAGACGAGCAATTCCTTTCTGAGATCGAGAAAAATTTCGTCGAGGTCCTTGGCCGCGTGAATCTGATTGAAGAGCTTTCGGATCGCTTCAAAATGGGCGAGCCGCCGCCTGGCGTCTTCGAGCGTTTCCTCGGATAGCCTTTGCTGCTTCATGTCTCCCCCGGCCATGGCCAGGATACCAAGCCCCGGGCTTTGATTCCAACCTCACCTCGAGGGGATCCTCAGAGGAGCGCGATCTTCATCCCCTCGTACGCAGCCGCCGATCTGGGAAAGAGGCGCTGGGCAAGTCTTTCCATTTCCCCCACGGTGCGATCATCATGGGAAGGCTCGTGGTGAAAGAGCAACAGTCGCTGAACTCGAGCTTTGCGCGCCACCTCAGCAGCCCTTTCCAGCGTGCTGTGTCCCCAGCCCCTGCGCGGATCGGTCCTGGAAAAGTACTCGGATCTTAGATACTGCGCATCATGGATGAGGAGATCCGCGCCTCGCGCGAACTCGATGACCTCCGGATAGCCTCCCGGCCTCTCCTCGATGTCAGTGGCGTAAACCACGCTCTTCCCGCGATGCTCGATGCGGTAAAGGAGCACCCCGTTTTTCGGGTGCGCCAGGCTCTTGTGAGCGAACACGACAACCTCATCCTGCGCCGAGCGCGTCACCCTCCGTCCCGCCAACCTGGGCCCGTGGAAATTTCCTCCGAGGCGAATGCTTTCGCCTCCCTTAAGCGAATAGATTTTGATCCGAGCCTTGACCTCGTCGAGCTCGATGGGAAAAAATTCGCTGTCCATCACGGTTTTAAGCGTTGTCACCATGGTCTTGCGCGGAGAATAGGGACCAAACACGAAGGCCTCGGTATCGGGCCTAAGCAGAGGCTCGAAGAAGTAAAAACCAAGGAGATGGTCGTGGTGCGTATGGCTGAAAAAGATGTGAAATCGCCGGCGTGAGTGCCTTTCCTTGAGCACCTGCTTACCGAGGGGGATGATACCGGTACCGGCATCAAAGATGAGGCGCTGATCGGCAGCTCTGACTTCTACGCAGGAGGTATGCCCGCCAAAGTGGAGTGTTCCCATATCTGAAGTGGGATAGCTACCCCGCACTCCCCAGAACCGAACCAGAAAGCGATCGCTCCCTTTTTCCATAACCGTCAATCACGAACCACTTTTTCTTCTATTCTAGCCTGAACGGAATCAAAATGGTATGGATTCCCCGAAATTTCGCGACGAGATCATCGCAAAACTGGGGAAAATCAAAGACTATAGCCTGAGGGTCTTAAAAGCAGGCGATACCCTCGATTTCTGATGCTCGAGAGCTCTATGAAAGATCGGTTTCAACAGACCAAGGCGGGTCTACTGACCGAAGCAGGTCAATGGGCGTAATCTGTTTCAAAATTGTCTCCGCTCATTCCACCCCTGGTGCTTTTCGTTCGCCTCCTGACGTTGTTTTGCGACGGCTCTTATGTGAACGGCAAACCCGGGATACCTGGTGAGGACACGGTTAAAGGCCGCGACGCTGAGCACATAGAGGTCGCAGTAATCAACCACCCGGACACTCGCCGTTCGAGGCTGACGGAGCAGGAGCGCGATCTCACCAAAGAAGTCCCCGGTTGTCAGTGTGGCGTAAACCACGTCGCCCTCCGCAGATACGACCTCAACCGTCCCTCGACTGATAAAATACATCTCTTCGCCCGGGTCACCGGCTCTCATGACGTAGTCGCCCGGCATGAAGATCATAGGGCGCATTTCCAAGGCTATGGCCTTGATAAAATCGTCGCTTGCCCCGCCGAAGAGCGGAACCTTTTGGAGGATGTCCCGATTGAGAAAGAGAGAGACTTCCGTCCTAAGAGCGGGGGGGAGCCCCGAAATGGCCGCCGATTCGTCATAACCGAGCCGCTTCTCCCAGAGGTACTCGTAGTAGTCGAGGATGCGCCGTTGCAATCCAGCAGGAATCCTCCGGTACCTCATGAACGCGGTGACTCTGTCCACGAGTTCCCGATGGCGAACCCGTGCAGGATCCATGTTGGCCAGCAGTGCAGCCACGTTACCGATGACGTACCCGTAGACGCCGACGCCGAGGATCATTACCAGCATGGCGTACAGCATCTCAACGTTCGTGGACGGGGTGATGTCACCGTAGCCGACCGTCGCCAACGTCGTAATGGACCAGTACAGAGCACGAAGATAATTCGTGGTCTGGTCAACATCGGCAGAGGCCCCGCGCAGGGCCAGCCAGCCACAAGCAATCCAGTGCGTGCTCAGAGCCAGCCAAAAGAAGAAGAACGCGAGCCGAATGATATTCGGATTCTGGAACTCGGCCCGCCGCCAGTGCCACATCCGTTCGGCGATCCGTCCCAGCTTGAGCAAGCGAAGGAGCTGCAGAAGCGGGGGGGCGGAAAAAGCAGCAACGGGTATCGCGGCACTGAGATCGATCACAAACCACCACCCGGCATACCTTCGGGCTGGCTTCCATGTGCCCGGCAAGGATCGCGCGCCCATCCACCCGGCGCGGTGCAAGTGCCGGAGCATGTCGGCCAAGAAGATGATCGTGAGCGCCCAATCAAGGGGAGTCGCTCGGGCCGTAGCCCGGTAGTCGAGAGCGAGCCGCGCCGGTATATCAATGGCGGCGACGACCGCGCCGGCCGCAACCAGCAGGTCCCAGGCCCGTTGGAGAGACTCGGCATTCTTAGGCATGCTGTCTTCCCCTCGAGATATCGTCACCGGGGACGCGAGAGTCAAAATCGGTCATCGCAGAGAATCCAAAACAGTTATCATTGAGAAACGAATGATAGAGTGACAACCAATGAGAAACGGTTCCAGTCTCTCAGGTACGGCCTCCCGTCTCACGAGAAGCCTTATCAAGTATAGGGGAGTTATACGCCAGGCGGCACCATATCAACAGGGCAAAACGGCTGTCAAGACGTGTAGGGGGTTAGAACAATACTTGACCAGCCCGACCCTGCCGCTATGTAGCACTCCGGTGGCCTCAGGGGGATATCTCCGTCAGACGCTTTGCGCACACTTTCTAAATAACGGCAAAAAAGAAACCTGGTTTCTTAATTTTTGGAATGTCCAGCCCTCTGCTTTGCGTTGTTTCCAAATCTTGAGGTGAGAAAAGCCCTTGGTGTGATTGAAGTTTCTTTTTTTTTCCTCCGGTGGCCTAATTTTTGCCTCCGGTCTTAGGGTACTTTGCTTGGTCCATCTCCGTTTTGCGTGCGCCGGAATCAAACTGGAGTCTGTCCCAGAGTTGAGTATGGGACTACGCAACCGCTAGTCACGGCGACCTGAGGGACGGATCGGACTGGCAACGGATTCGCCAGGACTCAGTCGGCCATAAGCCATATGGCATTCAAGCCTCTTTCATCGCTGAGATGGGGCACGTACGCTAAGCGTCTGTCCTCTTCAGAGCAAGAAGGTAATTCGGCCAATCTTAAATTAGACAGCGGTTCTCAGGTGGCGGTCGTAGGGAGTGGACCGGCAGGTTCCTTTTTCAGCTACTTCCTTCTGGATTCGGCCCGAAGGGTCGGCATGGATATCCAGGTCGATATTTATGAGCCGCGGGACTTTTCCGTTCCCGGGCCGACCGGTTGCAACATGTGCGGCGGGATTGTCTCTGAGTCGCTCGTGCAGATGCTCGCGACCGAAGGCATAAACCTTCCTTCCACGGTGGTGCAGAGGGGCATCGATTCTTATATGCTGCACACGGATGTCGGCAGCGTCCGTATAGAAACTCCGCTGCACGAGAAGCGGATCGCAGCAGTGCATCGGGGGTCTGGCCCCAGGAGTATCCACGAGATCAAGTGGTCCAGTTTCGACCGCTATCTCCAAACGATGGCTGTGGAAATTGGTGCCCGTCTCATACGGGACCGGGTAGACGACGTGAGTCGGCAAGATGGGAGGTTGCAGCTCAAGACGCGGCGAGGCGCGCGCCAGGACTATGACCTTCTCGCCGTAGCGGCCGGGGTCAACTCCGGCAGTGTCAAACTTTTCCACGAGTTGATTGCAGATTACAAGCCGCCACGCACTACGAAAACCTATATCTGTGAATACCCCCTCGGCGAAGAGACAATAAGGAAGTACCTGGGTGACTCCATGCATGTCTTTCTGCTCAACATGCCCCGGCTGGAATTCGCCGCGATCATTCCCAAGGGCGACTATGCGACCGTCTGCCTTCTCGGTGAGGAGATCGAAGGACCGATGATAAAATCCTTCTTAGAGTCACCCGCGGTCAGGAGCTGCTTCCCGCCGGACTTGTCGTTGGATCCACCCCCCTGCCACTGTTCTCCCCACATCAATGTCTACGGAGCTGTTCAGCCATTCGCAGATCGGATCGTCTTCATAGGAGACTCCGGAGTAACCAGATTGTATAAGGACGGGATCGGGGCCGCCTACCGCACAGCCAAGGCCGCCGCCGAGACCGCTGTTTTCCACGGCATATCTGCTGAGGACTTCAAGCGACACTATTGGCCGACCTGCCAAAAGATCGCAAGCGACAACACAATAGGCAGAGCGATTTTTTCCTGGACGCTGCAGATTCAAAAGAGACGGTACGATGTCCGGGGCATTTTACGCATGGTCTCCACAGAGCAACTGAAAAAAAACCGTAGGCCGCGCATGAGCATGGTATTGTGGGACCTTTTCACTGGGAGCGCTCCGTATCGGGAAATCATCCTGCGCGCCCTTCACCCTGCCTTCCTGGTTCGGCTCCTGTGGAGCGTAGTGGTTGGGAATGTACCTTGTAAGCGGGGCAAAAGCTCGTAGGAGGATGCTATGGAAACAGGCGGGCTGGGCAAAGTTTATCAGGACGGAGAGGTCATTGTCCGACAGGGAGAGCTGGGAAATTGCATGTATGTGATTCAGTCGGGAAAAGCCGAGGTTCTTGAGGAAATGGGCGACAAGACTGTGCGTTTGGCGGTGCTGGGCGAGAAGGAATTCTTTGGAGAGATGGCTATCTTTGATCATGACGTTCGTTCCGCCACCGTGCGGGCCCTCGGCGAGGTCCGGGTATTAACAGTAGACAAAAGAACCTTGCTTCGTCGGATACAAGAGGATCCTGCCCTCACGTTCCGCCTCGTTGAGCACATATGCGACCGCCTTCGCAAGGTCGATGCTGAGCTGGCTCGGCTAAGAGCTGGAACCTGATGCCCGGCAAGAAACTTTCTCTGTGTCGTGCGCTTCTCGTTTCTAACGTTGCGATTTAGTTCTTTCTTGTGCGGCGGGCAGCCTCACCGCATAAGGCGTCTGGGGAAGTGCCAATTTGACCTTCCCGCCGGTCCTCCCTTTTGAACGCCCCTTAACATCGGCAGCAGAGGTACCTCCAACCGGAACCGTAATGCTAAAAGTCCCCTCCAGAGAGTTCGAGGTGGCGCCTCTGGAATCCGCTCCAACAACTCGAAATTGCTTCATCTCCAAGGTCACTGATGTGCAGCCGCTTTCCGCCGCCTCATTCATAGCAAGAGATCCTATCTGCCAGACATAGTATTCGATGAATTCTAAAAGGGGATCGACAAGCTCTTGGAAGTTTATCGTAGCCTCGTCAGAGGCGAGGAGACCACAACCATTGGGGATGTTTTTGGCCCTGGAGATAATGTCCAGGTGGTGGAAATCGCCATTTGGGTCGCTATAGTTGTGCAGGGCTGCAATGCCGGAGGTAGCGTATGCCCTCTCTGCGAAAGAAAGGTTGCTGATTTCAGGGTTACGCGGAGCCGTGGTCACGGTGATGGAGACAGTTGCAGGCGCGCTATCCATCTGTCCGTTGTTGACCTTAAAAGTGAAGCTGTCAGGCCCAGAGTAGCCAGGGTCAGGAGTATAGTTCACTTTCTGCTCGGGCGCGCTGGCGCGCGACCTGGTCCGTTTCCGACCGCGGGACTTTGATTTCACCTTGCCAGCGGTCATCACCACCGTTCCATGGGCAGGCTGGTCCACGATGTGGAAAGTAAGGGGGCTGTTCTCGGGGTCGCTGCCGGTCAAAGTGATGACTACAGGCGTGTTTTCGTCCGTGGTTACCTCCTGGGGATCGGCCACAGGGACGATTGGTGTACCGCCGATCCCGGCAAAGGCAAAGATGAAGGTGTTGGGTTTTCCCAGCGTTGGCCCTTCCGCAGTGTTAGGCTGGCCAAAGGAAAAAGCTTCTGCCCGAACGGCCGAAAGGGCTGTATTGGCCTCCTCCTCCGTTGCCGCCGCTCCGTAAAAGGTCCGGAATTCCTTTTTCGCCCCGGGATTGAGGATTCCGAAGTTAAAGTCAAAAAGAGCCCCGTGGTCGCTTGGGCCGGCATCCGTAAAGGAGCCCGTGAAGCCCAGATTGCTCGGGCCAGACAGTGGGTTCGCCGAGGCAAACCCGTCATTGCTGGTGAAGACGAGGTCGGCTGCCGTCCCGGTCTGGACCGTGACGAATTCGGCGAACGCTGTAGGCTCAATGTCCCAATCCATCACGCGCCGGTACAAAAGCTCCACGGGCGCTCCGGATATGTTTTCAACGGTAACATCTACCTGATAGAGATTTGGTGAATCCGAGGGGTGGTAGAAATGCGTCACCCGAAGGGTGTCACCAACCCTGACGATAGATTTTGCTGTTGTCGCGTCGGTTTCGAAGCTTTCAACCGTGAGCCCAACGACCCCACCAACAGCAATGTTCGCATAACCCGACACTCCACTCGTCTTATCGGCAGCACCCCATCCCTCGCACAGACAACCCGGCGCCGTCGATTCCGCATTCGTGGGTACGTACCGGAGGCCCACAAAGGTGGTTCCTTCACCCGAAGAAGGTGTTCCACCGTCGACGTTCAAGTGCCCCTCCGGGTTTACGCCTAGTTGGACCGTCCCATTGCTGATGATAGCGGGAGCCGGTGCCAGCGGAACGGACGGGGGGATTCTCTCAGCGGAGGGATAGGGACTGGCATTAAAGGGATGGGGCGACCCGATTTCAGCACCCCAGGTTGGCACCCTCAATAGCGAGACGATAAAAACGACGCAAAAAAAAGTCCTCGCGGGAAATGCTATTGCGCGCATTATTTTCCCACCTGTGCTCTTTCGCCTCGGTCAATGGACCGGCGGAGAGATCTGTTTTTGTGGCGGAGGTTCCTCTGAACCGCCGCAGACAGTGCACCCGCCCCCTGAATTTGTAATAGTATAACCGCCACCCCTTCCATCCACGGCTCCGTCCGGGGTTGTTGTTCGTCCCGCACCGAACACGCCGCCCAGGCCGATGGTTTTTACCGCTTCAAAGGACGCCTGAAGCATGAGCGAATCCCCTATCCGGGCCTGCCTGTGGAGATCGCTCTGGGCTCCCCTCGGACCCAGGGCACGGGAAAGCCTCCGGTATTCGGACTCGCTGATGTCTGAGATCTCTATGCGGTCGCGAAAGACCCTGGCCCTTTGGAGCTCACCCAGGTCTCTGCCTCCTACCGCCGGGTCGCTGTGAAACAACGTCGCCGATGCCCTGCGGCCCGTATAAAAATTGACTTCGTCATCGCTTTGCTTGTCTCCGATAAGGTCGCTGCCCCGGATGGCTGCTACCGCCAAGTTGGTACGGACTTCGAAGTCTGTCTCTTTCAGCATGTCCCTGTCCACCACGGTTCGTATCGATCCCGCGAGGAGATTCACGATCGACTTCTTTTTCGGTTGAGCCGCAGTGCCGGCCTCTTCCCTGAGCTGCAACTGGCTGTGCTCCTTCATTGTGATTACGCTCTTTTGCTGGATGAGGGCCCTTAGGCGAGAGCCCGCGCCGGTGTTAAGAGTGTCCAGCCAGAAGAGGTCATCTTTAAACTTGACCTTTTGCGACTGAGGTGTCGGATCGCGCCGCACGGTGGCTTCACCGCTGACCCCGGTCACGATCCCGATACCCGCCGCCCCGGCAGCGGCTATTTGGAACACAAACCACAGAACAGCGAAGGAGAGAGAAGTGAAGCTCTTTTTCATGGTCGATCTCCCGAGACTTGCGATGGCTCCTGCAGTACCAGGGATTGCAAGGTCAAATCAGTAAAGCAGGAAATTTCTGCCAGATTCCAATTCTCTGTACTCATCAGTAGCGCCAGGTGAGACCCGAGGCATAAACCTGCCTCCGGGATTTAAAGAAGCCGATGCTTGACTGGTTGTTATCCCACAGATGCTGCAGGGTAACGGTTAGATTTTGCGACAGGTCTTTAGCTAGACTGAAAAGGACTGTCCTCTGCTCGTCTCTCCGGTGCTCGCCAAACGTAGAATTCTGCCCCTTATAATAGCGCGCGTGAAACTCGAAGTTGGTAGTAGCCCTTAAGTCCCAAGGTAAAGTCAAAAGAATCCCTGCAACCGCCTTGTGCCCACTGTAGCGCCAATTTCTCCCCTGGGCGTCCTCGTTGTCGTAATGGTAGCCCATGTTGATCTGGTGTTGGCCGCCCAACAGCCGGATAAAATGGACCAACCCAAAGAGCTTGTTGATGGCATCTCTTCGTTCGTCGTTTTCCGTAGGCTTGTGAAAGAAGTCCCGATATTGGAGGCGGAAGAAGACGTTGCTGTTGTTGTTGGGATTTTCCACAAGGGTAAAGCTTATTGCACCCGTGGGTCTCTCCAGGAACTTCTTTCCCCCCAATAAGAGAATATCGTGGTTGAAGTAGGTGCCGATAAAAACGGGCGTCCCGTCCGGGGTCGAGGTTTTATAGAAAAGGTTCGCCGCGATCATCTGATCATGGATGTCAAACCTGTGGATTTGATAATTGAGAGTTTGCAGCAGGCCGTACGCAACCGCGCTCTCCCAGCGCTCCGAGTGGTGCAGCGAATAGTCCGCCCTCAGATGGAACAGGTTGCCGTAGCTCCTTCTCCTGCCCTCCTCGGGGACAAGCCCTGTGAGTGTGGGTTGAGCTGAAACATTGCTGTCATAATGGGCGTTCAACGTAAGCTGAACTCTTAGCCTCTTCTCCAGTCCCCGCGCTATTCTGAGAGCGGAAAGCAACTGTTGGGCAGCCCCTACGATGGGGGAGGCAGGGTCAAGCTTCACTGCCTCGGTTAGCTCCTCGATCGCGTCTGCCTCCCTGCCCAAGGCGCGAAGGGTAAGCGCGGTGTAGTATTGGTTGAGCTGGCGACTCCTTACATCCGTGGAGATGTTCCTCTGGAAGTAAACCAGACCGTTATCATAATCTTTCTTCTGGTAGTAGCAGAGGCCGATGTAATAGCCGATGTTTTCCCTCCGAGGCTCTGCTTCGTAAACAGCAAGGAACTCTTTCAGGGCTCCATCGAAATCGTTCAGTCCGTAGAGGGCAATGCCTAGTTGGTTCTTGATGTCATGGTTTTTTGGCTCTATCTCAAGCCCTTTTCTCAGGTGATTGGCTGCCTGCTCATGGTCACCGAGGGAGTTGTGAGTTAACCCCAAATAATAGATGACGTCTGGATTGCGAGGATCCAGCTCGTGGGCTTTTAGGAGGTCGCGGAGCGCGTCGCTGTACCTTTCCTCTTCGTATGCTACCGTCGCATGGGCAAAGAGGACTTCCGCGGATTCCTGCGACAGAGCCGCACAAGGCCACAGCAGCCTCCACAGAATGAACGCCGTCCCGATGGTGCCGGCTCGCATGGAGAACATGGTTCGACCCTCAATTGCCGCAAGGGCGCAATGCAGGTAGGCTTATAGTAAGCTATCGCCTGAGTTGTCAAGGCCGGGCTTTTTCCGGGTAGCCCTGCACATCGCCGACTGTAAAGACAAGTACCGGAGCCTCGCGCCCCGTCACCTTGACTTGGCGCAGGGGCTTGAGCGGCAATGAGCCTTCCAGTTCGTTGGCGGTAGACTCGCTGATGAGGAGAGGGACGCCCAGCTCCTTGGTCAGCCCCTCCAGGCGGGAGGCGAGATTTACCGTGTCTCCGATGACGGTAAAATCCGAGCGGACTTCAGAGCCGATGCTCCCCACTACAGCGTCCCCGGAATTGATGCCGACCCCCACGCGAAGCCGGTTTCCGGTGACCCTCGCCCACTCCGAGCTCAGGGACTCCGCCAGCCGCAGCAGATCCAAGCCGGCCCGCACCGCACGCAACGCATCGTCAGGATGAGCCCTGGGCGCACCGAAGATCGCCATAACGGCATCCCCGATGAACTTATCGATGGTTCCACCGTGGCGAAAGATGATCTCGGTCGCCCGGGCCAAAAAGTCGCTTAGCAGCGAGACGACCTGTTCCGGGTGAATGCGCTCAGAGATGGTCGTAAATCCGCGGATATCCGAAAATAGCATCGTAACGTGCCTGCGCTTGCCAGCCAAACCCAGTCCTTGCCGATCCGTGAGAATTTCCTCAAGCACATCCGGCGAGACATATTTGGCAAAAGTGGCGCGCAAGCGGAGCCGCTCCTTTTGTTCCCGGATGTAGCCGTCCAAAGTTATCCCACCGTAACTTATCAGTGCGGCCAAGAGCCCGGGGAGAATAGGAACCCACAGTTGGTGTTCGGAAAAGCCGTAAGCCGTCGCTAAGGCGTAAAGACCCGCTCCGAGGAGGAAGACAAGCAGCGCCTGCAGCGGCTTGAGGCGAATAGCCGCCGCTACGGCAAGTAGCGGCAACAAAAGAAAGGCCGTTATCCGACCCCAGGCGGGAAGGGCAGTGATGGGGTCGTTGGCCAACAAGGTTTCCACCACGTTGGCCTGGACCTCAACCCCGGCCGTGGGCCGATCCGCGCTGAACGGAGTGGCAAATTGGTCGTGCAGGCTCGGCGAAAAGGCTCCGACAAGGACGATCTTACCGCGGAAGAACGAGGCATCGATCTCGTCCCGCAGGATGCGGTAGTACGAAACAGCGGGATACACGCGCGGCGGCCCGCGGAAGTTAATCATTAAAGGAGCAGGCGGGATTTCCTTCGGCGTCGAACCCGTTTGCCTGACCCACTCGCGGTAAATCAGATAGGCGAAGCTGGGATACGATGCGCCCTGAAATGGAAACGCTGGCTGCACTCGCCGCACGATGCCATCCGGATCCATCGTAAGGTTGACCGGACCTGACGCCAAAGCATGCTCGCGAACCTCGGGGATCGCGAGGCTCAGAGTCCTTCTCGGGCCGAAGGCTGTCGGGATATCCGTAAGCTCAGCCGCTAGAATCACATTGCCCGCCTCCCGGATAGCGGCCGACAACGCCCGATCCTCGCGCGGATCGGCTTTCGGCTCCGGGAAGAGGATATCGAAACCGATGAGCCTCGCGCCACTTCGAGCGAGCTTTCGGATAAGATCGGCGTGGATGGTTCTCGGCCAGGGCCAGGGAACATTCAGCTCATCGAAAGAATCCTGGTCGATGCTCACGAGCACAATCGGCGCATGGGGAGCGATCGCGCCACGAAGGCGAAAGCGCCAGTCCAAGGTCATCAGTTCGAACCCGTCGAGCCACCCGGCCTCATAACTCAAGAACGAGGCTAGGGTGAGCGCCATCCCGATCAACAGTGGGCGAAACGACCCTTGCCATCCCATCGGTACCCCTCGCTCTGGCCTAGTGAAAAAAATAGCCCCGCAGGTGGGCCAGACGAGCCCTGATGCTGCTACGCAGGGGCTCGAGTCTCAACCGGTTCCACAGGCTCATCTTCGCCAGGTCGTCGAGCAACGAGTAGGATACCGGGGTGATCAATAGCGTGATCAGGAGGGAAAGGGCCTGGCCTCCGACGATGACCTTGGCCATCGA
>JACPFH010000714.1 GCA_016183075.1 Deltaproteobacteria bacterium
AGGACCTCCTGGCCCGCCCGGATAGGATGCATCATGTGCAAATCGACCAAGGTCTCCGTCGTCTGGGCGGTCGAGGCCCGGATCGGCGTATAGTGCCCACGGAGATACGGGTCGTACAGGCCGGCGTCGAGGCCGTGGGAGAAGGCTTTCGTGGTATACCCGATCCCCGGGACCACCCCATAGATCCAGTGGTCGAACTCCGCGCCGTCCCTGTCCATTGACCCGTGAATGGGCTCCGTGATTCCCATGGCGCAGACCTTCTAAGCGGAGCGAACTAGGGCTTGGGCCTGAAACCTCTCCCCTTCAAGGACCTCATCGGGTATCTTGTGGGCGATGTCTCGGAAGTGCTCGATAAATTGCACGTATTCGTCATAGGCGAAATCGGGCTCGCCTCCGCCTTCCGGACGGAACCCTGTCCGGACGATTCGCGACTGCCCGACGGGGTCCATGCCTTCGTGCGTTTCGGTTCGGACCCAGCTCAGGAAATATTCCGACTTGTCCATGCTGACCCCGCCGACCTTACCGCCCCGGATTTGGGAGAGCGTTTGAGGGACGAAGACTCGGAGGAGCGCTTCCGCGTATTCCCTCCGCTCACGCTTCCCCTCGGGGAACCCTCGGTGCAAGCCCAACCTCGCGAGGACGTCATCCCGAAGGGTGTCGAATTTTGCGAGGACGAAGGCGGGGTAGATGATCGGCGGCTCGGGATGAACGCCCGAGTCCTTCAGCCGCTCGTACTCCTGCTTCTTGTAAGTCTGGAAAGCCACGAGCAGCTTCGCGACCGTGCTGTCGTACCGAAGCATCTTCTTGTAGACCGGCGTGTCGATGTCGGTCGTCATCTTGCTGCAGTCGACCAACACCACGACGACGACGCTCTTCAGGAGCTGTTGGATCAGGGGCCTCGACGCGATTCCGGTCTCGATGAACTCTTCAATGTCCTCCCCCGAGACGTCGTAGGCGGAGAACCGGAGGGTGGAGAACGGCCGCGCCCAGTTCTGCTGCCGGATGTAGTACGGTAACTTGCCGACGATGCGGCGGAGGTAACCGAAGATGAAGCTGATTTCGGTGATCTCCTCCTTCAGGGTGGCACTGGGGAACCGTCCGTCCTTCATCCCTTCGTAGACGGCGGACATCACGTTCAGGGACGCGATGGGTGCATGGAACCGGAAGTCATCCTGCACCCCCGTACCGTACTTCACTTGGGCAGAATACAGGAGCCCCAAGAAGGTCGTCTTCCCGGAAGCCCGATCCCCCAATAAGGCGCATGGCATATTGGGGTCATCACCCCCCGTTCGTACTTAATTCTGACCCCAACGTTATCATCACCGCGAACCAGGGCGAACGAGGCGGGCCGTCACTCGCCCGCGTGGGCGGCGATGTCCCTCAGGGACTCCACGAAGCCGATGTATTCGTCGAACGAATAATCGGGCTCCCAGCCCGCGGCGCGGAAGTGCCGAAGGCGAATTCTCTCGGACTGCCCAGGCACGGCAGGTTCCGTCCGCACCCACGGGAAGAAGTAGGCGGCCAGTGCGAATTTCAGCTTTCCGCGTCCCCAGTCTCGGAGCTTTGCGAAGGTCCTCGGCAGATTGTGCGCGAGGAGCTTTTCTGCATACGTCGCCCGAGGTCCTCGCTTGCCCACCCGAGGGGGCGTGGCATCGACATTCGCAGCGCGCAACACCTCGGGCCTCACGCAGTCAAACTTGGAGAGGACGAAAATCGGATAGACGATTGGGCGGCCGCCGGGCTCCCGCCATCGCTGAATCGCGGTGAGGAGCGATTCCACCGCAACGTCATATTCGTGCATCGGTCCGCTCTCGGCACCTTCGCTTCGCGTGGCGAGCCGCGAACTGTCCGCGAGGATGACAGCGGCGTCGCTGTCGAGGACGGTTCTCAGCGCCCCGCCGTTCCCGATGGAGCTGCCCTTGAGGAACCGGGGGACCTCCTGGTCAAAGGTCCGCAATAGGGTGAATCGGATCGTCGCGGTGTCGTCGGGAGCCCACGCGCGCGAACGGGGGAAGGGAAGGATTCCGAGCCTGGGCTTTCGGAAGCCGAGGTTGAATCGAACCTCGTGAATCCCTTCCTTCGTCGCTGCGTCGGGAAAGCTCCCCGACATGAGGCGCTGGAAGACCGCGGTGATTTCCTCAAGCGATTCGAAGGCCGCGTGGAACCGAAAGTCGTCCGTCCTGTCCGATCCGGACTTCACTTGGGCCGCATACAGCAGGCCGAGGAACGTTGTCTTCCCGGAGTCGCGGTCC
>JACPFH010000724.1 GCA_016183075.1 Deltaproteobacteria bacterium
GCTCCATGTACTCAAACGGATGTACTTTCCGAATGAGATCAAAATCTTCGCGGTTCAACGTGATCAGCGTGAGTCCGGCCTCACGGCACGACGCCGCTAGCACGCAGTCATTCGGAAACGAGCGCTTGAACCCACCTGGACTCATCAGCTTTCGCTGCACGAGCTGCGTCATGATGCGCCCTGCGCTCTTCCATGCCCTGAAGCTCGGTGTAATGAGCCGGCCCCGGCGCTCAAAGGGCAGGACCAGGCTCTCCTCGACGAGCGCCTCCCGCCTGCGATCAATGGCGCCGGCGAGGAGCTCTTGGGCTACTACCCCATGCAGATGAATCGAGGGCAGGTAGGCGGACGTAAAGCGGTCCAACTCCTCAGCAAAGCTTGGGTCACGGTCTGCCGCGATGTAGACGTTCGCATCCAGAACGTAGCGAGCCACCTACGCCTCTTCGGCGTAGATGTCGCGCAGACTACGAGACCCCGCGATGCGGCGGATGCCCTCCGATACCTCCTTGCGAAACGTGACCAGCTCGAGCGCCTGCTCGACCGTTTCGGTCTCGGTCTTGGTGCCGAGGATGCGGCGGGCTCGATCCAAGAGATCCTGGCGGAGGCGCATGTTCTTTCGAACGACTCTGGCTCTCGTGCGCATATCTTCCTCCTCTTAACTGTACATTCAGAAGATACGGCTGTACACCAGCTAGAGCAAGCCCCTTGCTGGACTCTAGCACAGATCCCTCTGCGGCGCGCCATTTCGGCTAACGTGCAGGGGTTACCGAACCGCGGCGCTCCTCAGTTGTAAAGAGCCAATACGTGCGCCGCGGTTCCCAAGGGGTGAGGCCAAGGGCACGAGCTTGCGTCCGTTTGCAAGCATAGTGCCCGCAGGCCGAACCCCGACGGGCAAGGGCGAGCGCAGCGAGCCCGCAGCGTGAACCCGATGTTATCCGAAGTCGAACCGCGATCGGCCACTCCGCGCTTCGTGGCTAGCGCACTTCCTCAACCTTCCACACACGCCCCTGCTGGAACCCAATCACATATAGGTCCTCCCCTACGAGCCCGAAGCCAGTCACCTCGCCGGCGAGGTCAAACTCGTGACGCACACCGTCTTCGCCAATGCTCCTGAACCACGCCTCACAAAAGTCGGTGAACCAATAGCGCCCGCGCCAGACATATCCGCCGATGATGGCCGAGCAGCCGAAAGCGGCAGTCGGATAGGTGTACACCGGTCGCTGGTAGCTCGAGCAGTCATCGACGCGGCAGAAGTTGCCCTCCATATGCGGCCACCCCAAATGCACACGTCGGTCGTTCACCGATACGCGGTTGACCTCTTCCCAGAGAAACGCGCCGGTGTCAGCGATCCAGATCGAGTCGTTCTGTAGAGCGATGCGCCACGGGCTCCGAAGACCCTTCGCGATGGTGTCCATGGCCCCGGTCCTGAGATCCAGCCTCAACAGTCTCCCGTAGAGCCCAGTCGTCTCTCCTTCGCCCTGGAAGTGCTGCCCATCGCCAAGAGCCACGTAGAGGTAGTCGCCCTGAGCGGCAAGCCCGCCCCCATAGTGCTGAACGCGGTATTTTGCTGACCTGAGGAGCGGTCGCACGGACCCGTCCCGCAATACTTCGGATATCACAGCCAGGGAGTCGGTGGTAGAGTAGAACGCGAAGAGCCTGCCGGCGTGGTAGAGGATGTTGAATAAGCCACCGAAGTACGTCGCAGGCTTCGGGAGGTACGGACTCAGATCGAAAACCTGTCTACCGTCGAGGCGTTCGATGCTTCCGCGCTGCTCCGCGATCAGGATCCCAACCGAATCACTCGTGATTCCAGTGAGCTGGCCGCTGATCCCTCCATGACCCTCTGCTACGAGAACGGGACGGTACCAGATTCTGGTGGGCCTGATTGTATCGCTACGTACCACCGTGTCGGTCACCAGCAGCGTGTCTGTACGGATGACATCGCGGACTTCCGTGACCGTCTCTCGACAGGCGGTAACCGCCACGATGAGGCCGAAGTACAAGGCCCGTCGCGCTGTCATTGAGCGCCTGTAACTACCGAACCGGCTGCAGCATCATGGGCTGGTAACGTGCAGACCCGCTGGCTCCCTCCCTGCAAGCTCCCCTAGTGCGGTTCGATTTCGGATAACGTACCAGAGTTACCGAACCGCGGCGCTCCTCAGTTGTAAACGGCTCAACACGCGCGCCGCGGTTCCCGAGCGGTGAAGCCAAGGGCACGAGCTTGCGTCTGTTTGCAAGCGCAGTGCCCGCGGGCTGAACCGCGAAGGGCAAGGGCGAGCGTAGCGAGCCCGCTGCGGTAGGATCTGAGCCCCAAAAGTTGGACACCCCTCCATTGTGGAGTTGACCTTCTGGCGACGTGGTGCGGAATTCACGACACGCACCGGAGGTCGCCA
>JACPFH010000735.1 GCA_016183075.1 Deltaproteobacteria bacterium
AAATCTATCATCGTGCTTCTGGTCGTGGACGATTTCCTCAACGTCGCGCGGTCGATCTTGACTTCCCTCGAGGGTGAGGTCTCCCTGTCCGAAATCGCGCGCCCCGACGAGATCGGCGAGGATTGGCTCATGAAGGAGCTCGCTACCGAGCCGACGGGGGACGGATGACGGACGACCGTCTTCGGTCTCCGGTCCTCGGTCTTTTCCTTCACGATGGCTTCCACCAAAGAAAAGATCCTATCATTCTTCGCCGCGCGCCCGCAACGGCGCTTCACCCCGCAGGAGGTTGTCAAGGGCCTGGGACCTGCGCAGGCAGAGCTTGGGACGGTGGTTGAAAGCCTTCGAGAGCTTGCGCGGGAAGGCAAGCTTGTCCGGCTAAAAAAAAATCACTATGGCATTCCTGGCGCCCAGAACTGCGTGGTTGGCAGGGTACAGGCCCATCCGAACGGATTTGGCTTTCTCATTCCGCACGAGAAAAACCGGGACGACATCTATCTCAGCCGTCGCGAAATGCGCCGCGTCATGCATGGGGACGTGGTGATGGTTCGGCTGGAAAAACAAAGAACGGGTGACGAGGCTCATGTGGTGCAAATCCTGGAGCGCGGCCAGAAAAGGATCGTCGGAACCTATGACGAGTTCGAGGGCAAGAGCTACCTCATCCCGATGGACTTACGGATAGCGCCGGCCATCGCGTTGGCCCCGGGCGGCCCAAGATCCAGGAAAGGAAATGTCATCACGGCAGAGATCTCTCGCTACGCAACCGGCTTCAGCCCGCCCGAGGCCAAGCTCCTTGAGAGCCTGGGCGACCCGGATGACGCTGAAGTCCAAGCCCGCTCCATCATATTCCGCTACGACCTGCCCGCTGCCTTCTCGGCCGGGTGTCGCGCCGCGGCGAAGCGATGCGCCCAGCAGGTCGACCCCGGGGACTGTGAGAACCGGACGGACTTGCGCGGTCTTCCCATCGTGACCATCGATGGCGAGCGGGCGCGGGACTTTGACGATGCCGTGAGCGTGGAAAAAAAGAACGGCCATTTTTTTCTCTATGTCTCGATCGCGGACGTCGCCCATTATGTTCGGCCCGCAACGGCCCTCGACCAGGACGCCTACCAGCGGGGAACCAGCGTCTATTTTCCCGATCGAGCCATCCCGATGATTCCCGAGGAGCTTTCCAACGGGATCTGCAGCCTCAATCCCGCTGAAACGCGGCTGACCCAATCCGTCGTCCTCGAAATCGACGACAGGGGCGGGGTGCAGGGCAGCCGGTTTTTCGCTTCGGTCATCCGGAGCCACGCGCGCATGACGTACACCGAAGTGCGCCGCATCCTGGTCGATCGAGACCCCGAATGTCGCAGCCGCTATCGGAATCTGGTGGATCAGTTTCGGTTGATGGAGGAGTTGGCGCTGCTCCTTTGGGAGCGCCGGAGACAAGAAGGGAGCTTGGACTTCGATCTTCCCGAGGCGGAGATTGTGCTCGATCTTCAGGGAATGCCCGAGAACATCGCCCGCGCCGAGCGCTCCATAGCTCACCGGATCATCGAGGAGTTCATGATTGCCGCCAACGAAGCCGTGGCTCGCCGGCTAAAGGAAAAAGACTTTCCACTCCTCTATCGCATTCACGAGGGACCCGAGCAGGAAACCCTGGAGGCTCTTTCCCCTTTCCTTTTAAGTCTGGGCTACCGCCTCCCGCTCAGGAAGGGAAAGGTCACGCCTAAAGACCTCCAACAGATTCTTCAGGCCTGCCGCGGAAAGCCTGAGGAAAAGGTTTTGAATCGGGTGCTTCTGCGCGCGATGAAGCAGGCGCACTACGCCCCCCAAAACGTCGGGCACTTCGGCCTGGCTTCCGGTTGTTACACCCACTTCACTTCGCCAATCCGCCGCTATCCGGATTTGATCGTTCACAGAATTCTCCACGACGCTCTCCAAGGAAGGAAGCTCAAGCCCAAGGAGCGCGATGATCTGGCCGCTTACCTCGAAGAAGCCGGAAAGCACACATCGGAGCGCGAACGGATCGCGATGGACGCCGAGCGCGAGATGGTGGATCTCAAGAAGGCTCAGTTCATGGTGGGAAAGATTGGCGAGGAATTCGACGGCTTCATCGTGAGCCTGGCGAATTTCGGCTTTTTCGTCGAACTCAACGCCTACTTCGTGGAAGGCCTGGTCCGTCTCTCCTCTCTCACGGACGACACGTATCATTATTACGAGAAAGCCAACGTCATCAAAGGACACCGCCACGGCCGGACTTTCCGCCTCGGGGACGCCGTCAGAGTCAGAGTCGTTCGCGTCCACGCCTTCCGATCGGAAATCGATTTTGAGATGGTCAGTTGAGGGTGCGTCTTGTAATGAAAAGCTCGATCACGTCGAGTCGATTGCTTCTTGTATAGACTAGCGACACAGAATATGCCGGCCCCAAAGCCTTCCGGGCTGCCGATTGGATATCACGTTGCAACTGTTCGGTCGCTTCAGCCGCAAACCCGACTGGATAATAACTACCGATGACCAGCGTCTGGGGCAGACCTTGATCATCCTCATAGTAGGGCCGGACCGATAGAGCAACACCCGTAGTGGGATCAGACGCCATAACTTCCGTCCCTGTGTTGTGAGGATTCAGGCTGATCTTCCAACCGCGATAAGAAGAGCCTTCGGCCACTCGTTCCCAGCCGTGCCTTGTCATTCCAAAAATGCGGTCAGCGTCTTGCCTGCTTACAACGCTCTGTGGAAGCGGCTCGCCCGCTACAGGATCAATGAGAATAAGGAGAAAAGAGACGATTGCGATCAGCAGCGCGACCGAAGCCACTCTCACCAACATAGAGTTTCACCCGGGTGCGAAAATAAGCACGAATTGTGCCAAGAGTTTCTTTAGCGCCTGGATGCCAAGCGAAGGGCATTGACGTGCAGGATCCAGGGCCAGACGCAAAGCCGGCACGCGCAAATTTTTGTCGAAATGAACAAAATTTGTCGCTTTGCCCTAGCGTAACGTTGCTCTGTTTAGCCGGAGATTTTCGCCCCGAAGATCCGGGAAAAAGCCTCCATGATCGGCGGGGTGGCGAGTCCGATCAATACCGGGGCCAGGAGCGAAGCCAGCAGTCGAGAGAAAACGAATTTGGGTCCCAGAAAGGGAAGCTCCCAGATCAGAGTCCGGTGGGCAGGGATGAGTCCCCAAGCGGTCAAGTAAGCAGCCAGAGGACCGAAGCCGGCCCCGCTGTGTTGAAGGGCTGCGATGATCGGAAAATTCACGAAGGGCCCGCCGGGGGTTATGGCCCCGGCAACCGTGCCCACTAGAACCCCGCGCACCCCCGCGCCCGCTCCCATCCAGCGCGCGATCACTTCCGCAGGGATGACCACCTGGACCAGGCCAGCCATAAGCAAGCCTAGAATCAGGCGGAGCCAGACGGTTTCCAACATGTGCCCCGACAGACGCAGGCCGGACAGGACCATAGGCCAGCCCTCGATGAGGTAAGCCAACAGAGCCAATACCACCACAATCACGCCCATCACGAGGAGAGAGAGGTCCATCTTTTTCTTCCCTTTTCTCTGCGATCGTTCAGCCATCGATAGAGCCTGCATTTATGCCACTGCCCGCCCGAGGTCTCGCGGCGCTCTTTCCCACAAACCTTATTCGTAGCGTAACGCTTCGATGGGGTCTAAGTTGGCGGCTTTCTGGGCGGGATAGAAACCGAAGAAGACCCCCACACCACCGGCAACCAGCAGGGCGACAACAATAATATCAAGGCGGATCAAGACCGGCCACTCCATCATCCGGTTGATCACGCCCGAGCTGCCGATGCCCACCAGGGTGCCGAGCGCCCCGCCGATCGCCGCCATCACCACGGCCTCGACGATAAACTGGAGCATGATGTCCCTTTTGCGCGCGCCCACCGCCATGCGAATGCCGATCTCGCGCGTGCGCTCCGTGACCGAAACCAGCATGATGTTCATGATGCCGATGCCGCCGACCAAGAGAGAAACCGAGGCGATGCTGCCCAGCAGAATCGCCATGACCCTGGCGGAGTTTTGAGCGGCCTCGGCGATGTCGGAGAGATTGCGGATGAAGAAATCATCGTCCTGGTCCGGCTGGATTCGGTGGCGCTGGCGCAAGAGGGCGGTCATCTGCTCTTGCGCCTCCTGGGTTTTCTCCGCGCTCACAGCCGAAACGACGATACTCTGAACGTGCGTGATCCCCATGATCCGCTTTTGCATGGTGGTGTAGGGAATCATGACCACGTCATCCTGATCCGTCCCCTGCCCGGTCTGACCTTTGCCCCCCAAAATCCCGAGCACCCGAAAGGGGATCTTTTTGATTCTGATGACCCCGTCGATGGGATCTTCGTTGCCGAAAAGGACATTGGCGACGGTTTGGCCGATGAGCGCGACCTTGCCCGCGTTGTCCACATCGACCTGATTGATGAAGCGCCCATCCTCCACCTGCCAGTCCCGGATCTGCTGAAACTCGGGCGCCACTCCCTGGATCACCGTGGACCAGTTGAGATTGCCCGCGACCACTTGGTTCACCTGTCTCAAGCTCGGTGAAGCCAACATCACGGTTGGGACCTCCTCCATGATCGCCCTGGCATCACCGTCCACCAAAGTCCTCACCCCGCCGAACCCGGTTCTCGCTCCTCCTTGAGTTATGGTCCCCGGAACAATGACCAGAACATTGGTGCCGAGGCTGGCGATCTGCGCCCGCACCAGGGCCTTGGCCCCCTCGCCGATGGCCACCATGGCGATCACCGCACTCACGCCGATAATGATCCCGAGCATGGTGAGAAAAGAGCGCAGCTTGTTCCGTCTCAGCGCGCGCAGCGCAATTCTAAAAGTCATCAACCACATAGTCATCCCCCGTTCCCCGATTCACCGGTTCCCCGAACCGGGGATGGGGTGAGCCGGGGAATCGGCGACGCGGCGGTCTGATCCGACACGACCAGCCCGTCGCGGAAATGGATCCGCCTCCGGGCGCAACCGGCGATATCCGCCTCATGCGTTACCAACACGATGGTGATCCCTTCACCTTTGTTCAGGCTCTGAAACAGCTCCATGATCTCGGCGCTCGTCTTGGTATCGAGATTGCCCGTCGGCTCATCGGCCAGAATCAGAGACGGACGATTGACCAGCGCGCGGGCGATCGCCACCCGCTGCTGCTGGCCGCCGGATAATTGATTGGAAGTATGGCGCACCCGTCCCTCCAGACCTACCAGGGATAGGACCTCCAGGGCGCGCTGGCGCCTGCCCGCACCATGAAGCCCGTTGTACATCATCGGCAGCTCGACGTTCTCCAACGCCGATGTGCGCGGCAGGAGATTAAAGCCTTGAAAGACAAAACCGATCTTGC
>JACPFH010000736.1 GCA_016183075.1 Deltaproteobacteria bacterium
ACGATAATGGTGGGATGGCCGGGAATGTGCCTACCCCAATGCCGAGCGATGGTACGGGAGTACACATCGTAGCCTCCGCCTGCGGAGCCTCCGACAATGATCCGGATGGTCTTCCCCTTATAAAAAGACTCCTGGGCGCCGGCCGCGCCCAACCACCCGCTGAAAGAAAGCCCGACTGCAAGAGCCGCGCTTAGACACGAAGTCTTCCTGCCCATGAAAACCTCCATCATGTTTCGACCGAAACCTCGCCATTATTTACCCCGACCCGACAAAAATAAGCAAGTCATCTGCGATCCTGCACTGCATGTTGTAACGGTGGCCTTGATAAGACCGCAGACGGACGACAGCCGACCGATGACCGTCGACCGTCGGCGGTCTGCCGTCGTCTTGGTCGTATCGCTGTACCTTGACCGACCTGGGGCTTCATGCTAAAAAAGGCCGCCACGCGAAACTTCGGAGGAGGAGGCGCCAATGCACCGACTTTACAAGAGATACGGGATCGCTTCGGCACTAGGCTTGGTGATTCTCGCTGTCACATTTTTTCTTCCCGTTGCCGACGGGGCGGAGTATCCGGCAAAGACGATTCAAATCATCAATCCGTTTCCTCCCGGCGCCACGACAGACCTCATTGCGCGCCTGCTAACCGACAAATTGTCTTCTCTGCTGGGGCAAGCCGTCGTCGTCGTGAATAAGACCGGCGGTGGAGGAGCTGTGGGGATTAGAGCCGTCAAGGACGCGCCGGCGGATGGCTACACGGTTCTAGTCGTCCCGCCGCCGTTCGCTCTCATCCCCCTGGCGCGGAAGGGCATCGGCTACGCGGTCAGTGATTTCACCCCGATCAATTTCACCGGGAACAATCCCGCGGTCATGGTAGTGAAGTCCGATGCTCCCTGGCAAACCCTGGAGCAGTTCGTTGCGGATGCGAAAAAGAATCCGGGCAAATTCACCTTCGGCACTCCCGGCACCGGAACAAGCGGGCACTTTGGCCTGGAGCTTTTTAAGATGGAGACCGGCACCGATCTCATTCATGTCCCCATGGGAGGGGAAGCGCCCGTTGCCGCTGCGATTCTAGGCGGCAATATCCACACAAGCATTATCGCGCTCGGAACGGTCCGCGCCCATCTCGAGGCGGGAACGTTGAGGGCTCTGGCCGTGACGGCTAAAAAGCGCTCCAGGGCATTCCCCGATATACCCACGGTAGTCGAGAAAGGTTACCCATCGATTGATGTGAGCCCGTGGTTTATCTTTCTCGTGCGCGCAAACACTCCGCCTGCCATCGTCGATAAGTTGGCCAAGGCTTTTAAGGAAGTTGTGGGAGACAAAGATATCGCCGCGAAGATCGAGAAAGCCGGGGTTACGGTGGAAAACGGGGGTCCGGATGAAGCGGCGAAGTTCCTCGCCCAAGAACACAAAAAGTGGTCGGAGGTGGCCAGAGTAGCCAAGATCGGGCAGTGACCCGTCGGGCCGGGCGAGTTCCCCGATGAAAAAAAGCAGCACCGTCACGACGATCGTTTTCCTGGCGTTCGCCCTCGGAGCTGTTATCGAGGCAAGCAAGCTCCCGTTCGGCAGGATGAGCGCGCCGCAACCAGGGTTTTTTCCAATCGTTCTCTCAGCGCTGCTCGCAATCATATCCGTCCTCGTCCTTGTGGAGGTCGTGAAAGGGCGCGAAGAAGCCTCAGTTGCTCGGGAGCAGATGAGCTGGAAAAGAATCGGCCTTGCCCTGGGAGCGCTTTTTGCTTATGCGTTTCTCTTTGAGGTCTTGGGCTATCTTGTGACGACTTTCCTGTTCGTTACGTTTTTGCTGCGCGTCGTGGATCGGAAAGGATGGGGCATGGCGATCGCCGTGGCGTTCTCCGCGTCGTTTGTTTCCTATGTTCTTTTTGGCTTGCTGCTTCACACACCTCTGCCCGCCGGCTTGCTGCCTATTTAAGAATCCGTGAGTACCCTGGCGCAATTGGGGCTGGGTTTTTCGGTCGCTCTCGAGCCCGCCAATCTGCTCTTCTGTTTCATAGGCGTGTTTGTGGGCACCTTCATCGGTGTCCTTCCGGGCTTGGGTCCGATCGCAGCCATCGCTCTGCTTCTCCCTTTAACCTTCAAAATGGCCCCGGCCACAGCGATCATCATGCTCGCCGGGATTTATTACGGCGCCATGTACGGGGGCTCCACCACCGCTATACTCGTCAACATTCCGGGCGAGGCAGCCTCTGTGGTGACCTGCCTCGATGGTTATCAGATGGCCCGGCAGGGTAGGGCAGGGCCGGCTTTGGGTATCGCCGCGCTGGGCTCATTCATCGCCGGGACTTTCGGCGTGGTCGGCCTCATGTTCTTCGCTCCCGTCCTTGGCGCGGCCGCCCTGCGCTTTGGCCCGCCGGAATATTTTGCCCTGACCTTTCTCGGCCTCACCTTAGTCTCCTATCTGTCGCGTGGATCGGTGCTTAAGGCCCTCCTCATGGCTATTTTCGGTCTCCTGCTCGGCACTATCGGTATGGATCCGATCTCCGGCGAGGAGCGCTTTACCTACGGGAGCCTCACTTTGGGCGACGGCCTTGGACTTGTGCCGGTGGCCATGGGCATGTTCGGCATTGCTGAAGTGCTGGAAAATTTGGCAAAGGCTCTGCGCGGCGAAGTCTATGAAAAGAAGATCAAGGGGCTATTGCCCAACCGTAAAGATTGGAAAGAGAGCTTTTGGCCCATTGTCAGGGGGTCGGTCGTAGGTTTCTTCATTGGAATCCTTCCCGGGCCCAGCGGCGCTATGTCTTCCTTTACCTCCTATGCCATGGAGAAGCGGCTGTCGCGCCATCCCGAGAAATTCGGGACCGGCGCCATCGAGGGAGTTGCGGGGCCCGAGTCGGCGAACAATGCGGCTACAGCCGGCGCCTTCATTCCGCTACTTTCCCTGGGCATTCCGGCCAACATCGTTATGGCCCTGTTCGTGGGGGCGCTCATGATCCACGGGATCCAGCCGGGTCCATTGTTCATCAGGAACTATCCCGAGCTGTTTTGGGGAGTCGTGGCGAGCATGTACGTCGGCAATGCCTTGCTTCTCGTGCTTAATCTCCCCCTGATCGGCATTTGGGTCAGGGTGTTGAAGATTCCGTATGCAATTTTGTACCCCCTGATCTTTCTTTTCTGCTTGATCGGAGTCTACAGCCTCAACAACAACGTGGTCGAAATCTTCATCATGGTGATTTTTGGCGTTATCGGGCTTGTGCTCCGGCGGACCGGTTTCGAGGGCGCCCCTTTTTTGCTGGCGCTCGTGCTGGGACCGATGATGGAGAGCTCGCTGCGGCAGTCGCTGCTGATTTCGAGGGGAAGTTTCAGCATTTTTTTTGGCCGCCCGGTTTCCGCCGTTTTGATGGTTTTAGGTCTGGCGTTTCTGGGCACAT
Source organism: Deltaproteobacteria bacterium (assembly GCA_016183075.1). Lineage (GTDB taxonomy): Bacteria > Desulfobacterota > Binatia > UBA9968 > UBA9968 > 2-12-FULL-57-22. The sequence continues at coordinate 3,387 of JACPFH010000736.1, forward strand.
CCTTAATACCCGCCTTTAAGCGCAAGAGGGAAAAATTGGCTGCGGAGATAGGAGACTGATGCATTCACTTCCAAGCATCTTTTGTGATAGTCTTTGCTGCATACAGGTGACGGTAAGGAGAGATTATGAGTGTCACACAGATCCAACCCCAGTTCCGCTACAACGACCTGCGCGAATGGATGCGTGAGGCCGAGCGTCTGGGTGAGCTGCGCACGGTTCTGGGGGCGTCGTGGCAGGAAGAGATCGGCCTTGCCGCGGATGTCGTGATCAAGGCAGACAATGGCCCGGTGGTTGTCTTCGACGAAGTTCCCGGCTGCCCCAAGGGATTTCGGGTGCTCGTCAATGTCTTTGGGGGAAGACGGCGCGCCATGACCCTGGGTTTTCCCGACCATCTTTCCAAGCAGGAGCTGAGCCAGGCTTTTTTTGAGCACTACCTGAAAAACCAACAGCACATCGCTCATGAGGTTGTAAACGATGGTCCCGTTTTCGAAAACATCGTGACGGGAGATCAGATTGACGTCGCTAAGTTTCCCACGCCGATCTGGCACGTCGATGACGGCGGCCGCTACATCGGCACGGGCTGCTTCTCCGTGACCATGGACCCTGACGAGAGATGGGTCAATGCGGGTTGCTACCGCGCCATGATTCAGGATCACAAATCCGTCAGCCTGCTTATGGTCCCGGGAAAACACGGCCACGTGCATCGGCAGAAGTATTTCAGCCGGGGTGAGCGAATGCCCGTTGCGCTGGTCGTGGGAAGCGATCCGCTGTTTTTCTTTGTCGCGGGAACGGAGATCCCCTATGGCGTCTGCGAGTTCGACATCGTCGGCGGGATGCGGGGAAGACCGGTCGAGCTGGTGCGGGGTAAGGTGACCGGGCTGCCCTTTCCGGCGAAC
>JACPFH010000737.1 GCA_016183075.1 Deltaproteobacteria bacterium
ATGCCGATGACGGAATGGATGCGGATGAAACACCTCGACTTCGATCGACCGTCCATAAAGAAATCCTCCCTTAAGTCAAAAACGCTAAGATTTGATTTGCGCGGCGCGTTTCCCTGTAATTTCGGACCCTGATCGGACCCGTCCCGTTATGCTTGAATAGCAGCCTGTCGATTCGCAAAAGTTGTGCCTCTCCCAAAAGAGCCGACATCAACGTATTCAAGAGGCTTTTTTGCTACTTTCTGGAAATACCAAGAGACAGTTTCTAAAAAGTAGGAAAAGACAATGACCATAGACCAAGACATTAAAAAAACAGCGCAGCCTTGGCCTGGGTAGGAAGACAACGGTGACCGGAGCCGAGCCCCGCGTCAGTGGCTGAAGACTCCGTAATCTGTCTTCTCAACAGGGTCGATGATCACGTCCAGCACGCAGGGCCGGTTTTCTCTCAGCGACGCCTCGAGCGCCGGTTTGATTTCGCTCGGGCGCTCCACTCTGAAGCCTCTCGCCCCACAGATTTCGGCAAACTTCGCAAAATCCGGATTGGTGTAGTCAACGCCGATAGTCCGGCCAAAATGGTGCCCCTGCAGTATCTTGACGGAGCTGTACGAGAAGTCATTGAAGATGACGGTTATCACGTTGATTTTCTCTCTTACCGCGGTTTCAAGGTCCTGCATGACCATCGAGAAGTCGCCATCCCCAACCAGGCAGAGAACCTGGCGGTTCGGCGCGGCCAGCTTTCCCCCCAGTGCGGCCGGAAAGGCGAATCCGATAGCGCCAAAACCGACCGATCTCAGCGAGCTTCTGGGCGTATGAATCGGCAGTTGTTGGCCGATGAAGTGAGAGTGGCGTCCTCCCCCGACGGAAACGATGGCGTCCTGGGGAACCGTCTCGCCGATATCCTTGAGCAATCTGCGGGTCTTAATTGGAACAGAGTTCAAGTCCACGTCGACAGCCACTTTTTCCAAGCAACTGCCTGGCAATAGGAATGGCATCTTGAAGGAACATCTTGCAATCGGCGACCACGCCAATTTCTACGGGATACTGTCGAGCGATTTCGCTCGGATCTATATCGACTTGAATGAGCGTCGCCGACGGATCGATTAAACGCCAGTTCTCCGTTGTGACATCCGAGAACCTACAGCCCACTCCAAGCAAACAGTCCGACTCCTTCAGCGCCTCGGAGGTCGAGCGGTTTCCCCAACGCCCGGGCACGCCGATAAAGAGCGGGTGAGTTTCCGGAAAGGCACCCCTGCCGCCGGTTGTCCCCGCAACGGGAAGTCCGGTTAACTCCGCAAACTCGACGAGCTCCCGTGTGGCGTCGGACCAGTTTACGCCGCCGCCAGCGAGGATCAGCGGCCGGCTCGATTTCAAAACCTGACTTACGATTCTGTTTGTGAGATCGGGATCAGGTCTAACCCTGCTGGAGTAGGAGCCATAGGCGGGTTTCTTCATCACCGGCGGTTGGTCGATCTCTGCGGAGGCTACGTCCAGAGGCAAATCCACCTGGACGGGCCCTGGCCTGCCTAGACGAGCGCGCGCGAAAGCGCTCCGCATGATCCGCGGAATATCGTTAGCCGATCTCACTTGCACGCTCCACTTCGTTACGGACCGGAAAGGCGTCAACTGATCCCAACCATTCATGACATCGCGGTCCAAGCGAGACTGCTCTTCGTTGCAGGTGATGGCGATAATCGGGGACGAATCCCTGAAAGCGCTCCCCATGGCAACCAAGAGGTTTGCCGAACTCGGCCCCGAATGCGTGACGCACACACCCGGCTGCAGAGCGACTCGCGCGTAACCGTCAGCCATGGACGCAAGTGTTTGCTCGTGCTTCGCAAGGATGAACCTGATACCCGTTTCCCCGGCTATCGAATCCAACACCGGCAGCGTGGCATGGCCGCACATCCCGAAAACGTGCTTAATGCCGGCATCAACCAATGACTGAACCAGGAGATCAGACCCTCTCATGTAACCCTCCCTTTCTCCGATTGTGAATCAACTCGTGTTTGCATCCAAAACTTGGGCTCGGCGGCTTCCTGGGCGAAACATGGACGGAGCAGCACACAGCGAGCGAGGGGAGCGCGAGCGAGGCTGCGGACGTCCGATCACAGACGGTACAGATCATGGCACGAACCTATCGGCCGCAGCCGAGAGCGCGCTCCCCGAGGGAGCGGAGTCCGTGGAGCAAAGGGAGCCGCCTCGCCCGATGCTACTTATTTCCATGGAGCGCTTCTTGCTGCAACCAAAAATCGGCCATATCGATGCAGCGGCAAAACCATACTCCCGGGCGGCCCCTGACGTATTCAAGGAAATTGTCAAAGACCTTCGCCAGCCCGGGCCGTCCCCCGGTGAAATTGTGCATCGAGTAGCGGAATTTCATGGGATGGCGCTGGGCCTCCTCGTAGTGGGCGTCAACTTCGTCCTTCAGTTGCTGCAGGCCG
>JACPFH010000130.1 GCA_016183075.1 Deltaproteobacteria bacterium
GCGGAACAGAAAATAAAGCATGCTAAAGGCGAACAGCCCGACGAAGAACAGGATGTCGCGGATCCTTCTGGCCGGCAGGGAGTAGACCAGGAGGTGGGTGATCAGGATCCCGAGCGCCGCCGGGATGACCAGGAAACAAGGAAGGACGAGCGCGACCCATAGGTAGAACTGCGCTCCCCCGCCGAAGACGGCACCGTACGCGGCGAAGATGGGAAAGCTGAAAAAAAGCACCATCCACGACGAGTTGAGGGTGGTCGTGATCAGGCGCGCGTAAAAAAAGGCGGCCGCTGGAGCCGGCGCCGAGCGCACGAGATCGAGGTCGGCGGCGAGAAAATACGTGGAGAGGGAAGTGATCAGGTTGCTGAACAGCAGCATGGAGAGAAAGGTGAGCAGGATGATGAGCAGAAGCTGGTAGGCGAGGGCGGGTCCCAGGTCGTGGACGGTTTGGAAATAGAGAAGGACCCGGCGGATCGTCCAGTAGGTGCCGATCCAAAACGCGACCCCCAGACCGATCAAAGCCAGCCGCCGGAGCCATCGGGCCCGACCCCCGGCGCGTAGCTCGTTGCGCCAGGAAAGAACAACGGGAGAGAGGAGAACGAGAACAGGGCGCATCAAGGCTCTTCCGTGTCAAATGCCGCGGTATTCTTATCCCGTGTGAGTTCGAGAAAGGCGCTTTCCAAGCCTCCCCCGTTGATGCGGGCCATGCGGTAAAGCTCCTCCATGGTGCCAAGGGCGATGAGCTTTCCGCGATGGATGATCCCGACCCTTTGACAGATTTCCTCCGCCACGCCGATGCTGTGGGTCGACAGAAACACGGTCGTGCCGCTTCTGGCCAGGGAGAGGAAAAGGTCCTTGAGCTGGCGCGTTCCTTTAGGATCGATGCCCACCATCGGTTCGTCCACGATCAAGATCTTGGGCTCGTGGAGAAGCGAGGCGCAGTGCACCAGCCGCTGCTTCATCCCGTGCGAGTAGCCCTCGACCAGCTCGTCTTTCCACTCGGAGAGCTCAAAATGCTCCAGCAAATCCGCCATCCTGCGCTCGAGCAACTGCGAATCCATCCGGTGCAGGGTGCCGACGAATTTTAAAAATTCTCCGCCGCTCAGTTTCTCGTAGATAAACGGCCGATCCGGGATGAAGCCGGTAATCGCTTTTGCTTTTTCCGGCTCGCGCGCCACATCGTATCCCCCGAGGCTCGCGCGCCCCGAGGTGGGCTTCAGGATCCCCATCATTACCCGAATGGTTGTCGTCTTGCCCGCGCCGTTGGGTCCCAGAAACCCGAAGACCTCTCCCGGTTTGACTTCGAGGCTCAGCGACTCCACGGCAGCAAGCTTGCCGTAGTGCTTGCATAAATTTTCGAGGCGAATCATTTTATAAATAAATGACCGTGGACCGGAGACCGCCGACCGTCGTCCGTCTTCGGTCCTCGGTCACTCTATGATGCCTCCATCACTTCGATCTTCAGCTTACCGATGAGCTGCAGGATATCGATCTGGCGGTCGATCTCGCCCTCGAGAAATTTGATGTGGGTCACGTCCGCCGGAAACTGGTTCAGCACCGGGTCCACCGAGACCCACTCTCCCAGCCACACTTCGGCCCAGGCGTGATAGTAGAACGCGCCGCGCAGGTGCACGACTCCCACGACAGTCTTGGCTGGAATTCCCGCCGCCCGCGCCATAGCGGTAAACAGAACGGTATGTTCGTTGCAATCTCCCCTTCGGGTTTGCAGGACCTCGAGCGCGTTGGGGATGCTCACCGTCGGCGCCTTGGCGAGCCCCTTGTAGACCCAGTCTTTGAGGCGCGCGGTAGCTTTCACGGCGTCGGTCTCGCGCTTGAGCACTTTTTGAACCAGGGCGCGGATCTCGGGGTGGTCGCTTTGCGCAAACGGCGTGGGCTGGAGATACGCGGCGAACCGGGATTCTCGGTTGGGGACTTTGTGAGCGCCGAGCCGGGTCAGATCCTCACGGCGTATCTCCAGGAGATCCCTGTCGAGGCGCTGGCGGCCGCCGTTCAGGGAGAAATGGGCCGGATCGAATCCCGCCAGCTTGAGCTTGAGAATGGTCTTTCGTCCGGGATCGTCAATGGGGTTTTCCACGGGCACCGCGGTTTGCGCGATCACATCGAGAGAGATCGATCGATCGCGCGCGAGAGCCCGGGCCTGCTCGGGTCGCTCCTTGAGCAACGCGAACCCCGCCGGGGTCTCCTCTTTGAGCGTTCTCCCTTGACCATCGACCCAGGAGATGACGGAGATCCCCTTGAAGCGCTGCCGGATGCGAATCGCAGGCTCCATTTCTGCGCCGACCTGAATTCGCTCCCTTCCTTCTACGGTAACGGTTGTAACCTGCTGGGAAAGCGTCGAGGGATCGAATGTCCAAAACAGGTGATCCTTCCCCGGCTCCAGGTTCTGCGTGGCGATGTAGGGTTTGAGGCCGACGGACAGGTACGGCCTTTGGCTTAGCGGCAGCGTCTTCTCCGTGCGGTGGCCGCCGGAGTCCACTTCCAGCTCGATCTTGCCCGGCGCCACTTGACCGCGGGCTTTGAAGCTCACGTCGTGGGATTCGAGCTCGAAGGCAAATCGCTTAACCGCCCAGTCGGCGGCGGCGGTCATCTCCAGACGGGTCTTTACGGTCTGAGTGGTTCCCAGTAAGTTGAGCTGCAACAGAGAAAAGTCGTGCACGAGATAGCCGTCGGGTTGGGGGACAATCGTCTGTGCGGCGTAACCGATCTTCTCACCCCGGAAGTAGATTCCCCACCATTCCTCCATGGGTTGCGTGATGGAGGTGGCGGGCTGCAGGCGGACGGGAGGCGGTGGTGCCCACACCTGGCGCCTTAGGAGCAGGATGTTCATAAGGCACCAGAACAGGACAACCGCGGCGATGAACGATCGCTTCACAAACATGGAAGAAAAAACTATATCCATGGTAAAGGAAGGAGCAGGCGTTTTCAAACGAGGCGTGTTTCGCAGCCGATGAGGTTCGTGGCCGACAAGATGCTGGGACGGCTGGCCCGGTGGCTCCGGGTGATCGGGCAGGACGTCACCTATGGCTCCCATTTGTCGGGTTACGGGCTTATCCGCGCGGCGCGCAAGGAGGGAAGGCTGATCCTCACGCGGGACCGCCGCATCCGGAAAAAGAGCCCTCCGGATTATCTCCTGATCGAAAGCGATCGCTTTCGCGACCAGCTCGGGCAGGTGATCGAAGCCTGCGGGCTGGACCCGTTCCAAGACGCCTTCACGCGATGCGTGGAGTGCAATACGGAGCTTCAGCCCGTCGCCAAGGAAGCCATCGAGGGAAAAGTGCCGCCTTACGTGTTTTCCACCCAGGAGAAGTTTTCGCTCTGCCCGACATGCCGCCGGATCTATTGGCCGGCCACGCACCAGCAAAAAATGGTCGAGGAGCTGAAGGCGATGGGATTTGGAAGCATCAAATATTAAGGGCTGCATTTGACAGATGCGCCGTTTGCCCGCTACGCTTCTTGACTTGGCCGTGCAATCGAAAGATGAGCCGGGTCCAAGGGTCCGCATCGAGCAGGCCGCGGCCGAATTGAGCCTGTCGCCGGGGATTTGGCGCGTTGCCTGGCGCATCGAGAATTTGGGGGATAAATCTATCCGGATTCTTGCCGGCCGCCTGCCTCACAGCCAGTTTCGAAGCGAAGAGCGGGAGTTCATCCCGAATCCGGAGATTTCCGAGAAGGAATGCGCCCGGCTTGACTTTTCCGTCTCGTGCCGCGAGCCTCCCCGCGCTGTGGTCGAAAACGCTTTTCTGATCCTGCGCGTTCTCTACGCCGCAGAGCGCTGGAGGGTTCTTGCGCGCCTGCGCGTGTGCTTCAACGAGGACGGGCAACCGTGGACTCTTATCGAGTCCGTGACGGCGCACCGGATCGGTTTTTCGGGTGTTTAAGGCGAACCGCCGTCAGCGATCGGCGAATCGCATAGGCTGAGAGCTGAAGGCCGGCGGTCACTACGAGGAAAATTCTCATGTCGTTGAGCGAAAAGGACCGCTATATCCTGCAACGCATGTGCGGCTGATTTCGCAATTGAGGCGGAAGCTTCGAAGAGACCACGGGGATGGTCTCCAACGCACTAGGCATGGACCTCGACGAGCTCGTCAAGCGCTTGAAGCGCATCCGGCGGGAGTCGGCCCACAGCCCGGAGTACCGGGAGCTTAGAAAGAATCTGCCCGATGATTGGCCGATGTAAGACTAGTTTTGAGTTGCTAATGTTGAGTTAGGGGAAACTAAAAACTAAGAACTCGAAACTAAAAACTGGCAACTAGCGTTGGCGGTCCTCCGGGAGATGCACAACCGGCTGGCGCAGCCGGAGGGGGGCCGTTCCATTCCAGAATTCACGCTGTCCGGTCATCGCCTGAACATGCCCATCCCATTCCAGCGTAAACGCCGTGAGGCCCAACCTCACCGCGGCCCTCACCTTTTGTTGGGTCTCTGCATCCGTGGCGTAGCGGCGAATAGCTTCGATCTGGCGCTCCCCGTGACCGAGGTCCTGTTCGGCGTGAAGCCGGTAGGTCTCAGCGGCCTGTTCGGAGAACCCATAGTACGCGGTCAGCTCTCGATAAACCCTGGCTGAAATGCGATCGGGACCTCCGAGCTGGCTTTCCACGAAGGTCAGCATCGCCACGCCCTCAAGCGCGGAGCGGCGCTGACAGCACCCGACGATCATCTCGATGGCCGCCATCGTCCCGGGAGC
>JACPFH010000772.1 GCA_016183075.1 Deltaproteobacteria bacterium
TGGACTGTAACCTCGATCTGGTCGCAGTGGCCGACGAGGGCTTCATCAATGGAGTTATCCACAACCTCATAGACTAAATGGTGCAGTCCTCTTTCCGCGGTATCGCCGACGTACATCCCGGGCCTTTTCCGCACTGCCTCCAAGCCCTCGAGAACCCTGATTTTATCGGCCTTGTAATCGGTCTGTGGGGGGGATTTTTCTGAGGTCATTATTCGTTTGCGCCAACCTTCAAATTTCGCCTGTAAAGTCCGACAGTTAGCTTCATTCTCAAAACTAATGAATTCTATCTGAAAAAGCGTTTAAAGTAAAGCGAAAAATCGGTCAAAAAGGCGCTCCAAAGGTACCCGAAAAGGCTCTGAAAGAGCGCCATCTTCGCGAGCCAATTCTCCATCCCCCGGGCTTCCCCTATTTTTTCCACCGTGGCGGAAATTTCTTGACAACTGCTCTGTCTCATTGTAATTTTCGCGTCCTATACGGCTCTCAGGCACTTCGGGAAGTCCGGTGTGATTCCGGCGCGGTCCCGCCACTGTGATGGCCACGAAAGCCGCATGAAGCCACTGTCGATTTAAAGAGTTCAAACGTTCAACAGTTCAAGGACCTCTTCGACCTTGAACCTTGGACTCTGGAACCTTTGAACCTCTAGGTTGGTGGGAAGGCGCGGCAAGTAGGTTTAAGCCTAAGCCAGGAGACCTGCCTGGAGTTTTTTTTAGCCGGCCTCTCCGCACGAGAGAGAAGGGCAGGTTTTCCTTGGTCCGCCGCAAAATCGTCTTCTTTTTTTTATCCCTCGCCCTTCATGCGGCGATACTCGCGCTGCCCTTGCAGGAGTCGGAAGGCCCGGCGGAGAAAACCCATCCGGTCGCGTTCCTTGTAACAGAGAGCGCTTCGCCCGTCCCGGCGCCAACCGCGATCAGGAGCGCCGGCAAATACCGAGAGGGTTCGGCGGAGCGCGATCCAAAGATCGAGCCTTCGAGGGAGCCGCCGCGGGGGACACCGCCAGGGGAGAAGGCCGCACTCCCGGACCCGCCAGGGCCGGTCACGACCCTGCCGCTCGAGCGCGCGGCAAGCGTAGTCGCGGAAATCGCCACGCCTAAGATTCACCTCGCGGAAGCACCGATCCGGACAGAGCCGGAGGCCAAGCCGAGCCCTGCCGGACCGCCTTCGGGTGGGCTCAAAGAAGAGGCCGTGCGGCCCGCGCTCGAAGCGAAAGCCAATGGAAACGCCGCCGCGCGCGGTGCCGGAGCGGCGGCGGGCCGGCACAGCGCCGCAAGCGAATCGAACCGCGTTTTCTCGCAGGCCAGGTACGCGCACAGCCCGGCCCCCCGGTACCCCGAAGGGGCGCGACGGCAAGGCCTCCAAGGCGCCGTGCTCCTTGCCGTGCTCGTGGGGCAAGAAGGAAAAGCCGAGAGAATCGAAGTGAAGCGAAGCTCCGGGTACGCGATACTGGACGAAGCGGCACGCAGCGCCATCAGGGGATGGCGCTTTCATCCCGCCCGCGACGGCGAGAGCGCGCTCAGGAGTTGGGTCAATATCCCGATCATTTTTCGCCTGGCGGAAAGCGGGGATGAGTTGAAACCGATGAATCACGGACGCGACTGATTCCCAATAGTGGCCCGAGGAAAAAGGTAAGGAGGAAAGCCGAACAAAAGAACCGCGAACGGATGCAAGGGAAAGGGGTGAAATTCCCCTGCTGCCCCGCAACTGTGATGGCTACGAAAGCCGCAGGAAAGCCACTGCCCTGAGCCAAGTCGAAGGGTGGGAAGGCGCGGCAAGTAGGCCTGAAGCCTAAGCCAGGAGACCTGTCCGTTCCGCCCCAACCGTCCCCTTTCGCGGGAAAAGGAGGCCTTATGCATCTCTTCTTTTTTCTTCTCTGCTTGATTTTTCTCCCGAAGTCTTCCATGGCCGCGGAGCCGAGACAGGATGACACGCTTGCCCCGGTCGTCGTCACTGCGACTCGACTTAAGGACGTCGAGGAACAACCTTCCAGGATACCTGGAAACGCGATTGTCGTTACCTCCGAGGATATTCAAAAGCTTGGAGCGAAAACCGTCCAGGAAGTCCTCCAGTATCAGCCCGGCGTCGTCCTTTACGACCAATTAGGCAATGAATTCCAGTCGACGGTCGATCTGCGCGGCTTCAACGCTCAGCCGGTTACGGCCACAAGTATCTTCGTGGACGGAGTGAGAGTCAACGAGCCGGACTTTAACACGATCAACTTCGACCTCATCCCGTTAGAAGATGTTGACCGGATCGAAATCCTCCCCGGCACGGCAACGGTTTTTGGCAGGAACGCTCTCGGCGGGGTCATTAACATAACCACAAAACGGGCCCGGCGAGATAAGCCCCGCTTTACCGTCGAGGCCGGCGGCGGGAGCTTTTCTCGGCAAAAATATAACTTCACTACAGACGGGCCCTTACCTGTCCCAAACTTCGATTATTACTTCGGCGTGACCCGAGAGCTGACTGACGGGTTCCGTGACGCCTCGGGCGGCAGGATTACCCGCATGTCCGCCAAGCTTGGCTACCGGCTCGCTGAGGATACGGATGCGACGCTTTCGTACACTCATGTACAGGACCACTTAAAGCAGGCCGGCTCTTTACCTCTTAGCATATTGCATCGAAACCGAGAGGCCAATTTCACTCCGGGAGATTTTTCCGACACCGATCTCCACCTGGTAACCCTGAATACGCGCCAGAAGCTTCCCGGCGGATTTTCCCTGGCGCTGAATGGTTTCGTGAGGGACAACGACATGCTGAGTTTTGTGCAAGGACTATCAAGTAACTCTCGTCTCAGTACGGCTGTCCTCTCCGGCGGTGGAACGGTTCAGCTAACCCACGCGGGGAGCCTTCTCAGGAAAAGAAACCGCCTGAGTCTCGGAGCGGAGTACGCCCGCAACCGATTTTCGATTCTCAACTCGGGGGCCTTTTCCGGGTTTCCTTTTTTGACCAAACAATCGACGCGAGAGAATGTGGCCGGTGTTTATCTTACGGATAGTTTCAGTATCTTCGAGTCCCTGGTTCTCAGCGGAGGATTTCGCTATGACCGGGATTCTTTCGACTTCACGGACAAACTCGACCCAAGCCTGAGCGGAACCAAAGCATTCCATCGGATCAGTCCTAAGGCCGGGCTCGTCTACATCCCGTTTAGGAACTTGAGTCTCTTCTTCAGTTATTCTGAGGGGATCCGGACACCCACAGTGACCGAGATGTTTGCCCAGGGACCCTTTGGTTCAAACCCCAACCTGGGTTCTATGAAGAGCCGGAACTACGAAGCCGGCGCCAAGGGCCGTCTACACGATTGGCTCGATGCCGCCCTCAACCTATTTTATACGCCGGTGCGCGATGAAATCTTGTTCGTCGTGACCGATCCAGCAACATTCACCGGACGAAATGAAAACATCAGCCGCACTCTAAGAAGAGGAATCGAGGCATCGCTGAAGGGTCGTTTCGGAAAATGGGCGGAGGCCTTTGTCCATTACACCGTGACCAAGGCGACATTCGACACCGATGTGCTGCTGTTTTCCGGCCAAGTCAGAAAGGGCGATGATCTCCCTCTGGTCCCGCGTCATCGAGTGGGGATAGGAGTCCATATCCATCCCGTCGACAAGCTGACTCTTTCCCTGATTGGCAGCTACGCGGGAAGCCGGTTCCTTCTGAACGACGAGCCCAACAAAGCCAAAAAGGTGGCCGATTATTTTGTCCTGAACCAGCGAATCGCCTATGAGGCGGACCATTGGCTGGCTCACGTGACAATCAACAACCTGACCAATCGAAAATACTCGACCTTCGGGGTTCTAAGCACGGAGCCGTTCTTCGTTCCCGCACCGGGAATCAATGTTTTCGGCGGCGTGACTTTTCGTTATTGACCTTAAAGACTTTCCCGTTGCATCGAGCGGTGAAACTTGTTACAAGAACGGCTGCAATGAACAAGTGTCGAAGAGGAGACTTATGATGAAATCACGCTTTGCGCTAATCGTCGCCCTGGTATTCGGCGCTGCCGCGCTCCGTCTGCTTCCCCATCCGCCGAATTTCGAACCGATTGGGGCGATCGCGCTGTTTGCCGGCGCTCATTTGGCGAGCAAGCGTTGGGCTTTCCTGATTCCCTTGACGGCTCTGTTCTTCAGCGATCTTCTGATCGGCTTTCACGACCAGATGCCTGTTGTTTACGGCGCTTTCGCGCTGATCGTTTGCCTTGGGTTTATGCTGCAGGAGCGCCGCAGTGCCGGCCCCATCGGGGCGGCAGCCGTAGCCGGATCGACGCTGTTCTTTATTCTGACCAACTTCGGCGTCTGGGCCTTTGGATCATTGTATCCGAAGACACTTGCCGGGTTGGGCGCTTGTTATGTGGCCGCCATTCCGTTCTACGGCTACACCGTTGCCGGCACTCTGTTTTACACCGCCGTCCTCTTCGGAGGCCTCGCATTAGCCGGGAGAAAGATCTCGCGCCTGGCTCCCTCGGTAAGTTCCTAAACCCTGTGAAAACTACAGGAGCGCACAAATGGAAAAGATACTGAGAACGCCGGCAGAGGCATGGGCGGTCGGGGGAATGATTCTGATTGCCGTGCTGGCGCTTTACGTGCTCGCGTTCGATCAAGGTTTTCTGCCGTCGCTGGCGCAGGGAGCGCCGGCATTCGATTTGAACTTCTTCCACGAAGCCTTCCACGACGCCCGCCACGCCGCCGGCTTTCCTTGCCATTGAAAAATAGGCAAGACGCAAGCATCAGTGGATACCGCCCGGCACTAAGTGCTCACCAGGCAGGGTGAAAGCGCATGGCGGATCGGCCTCTTGCGCAGATCCTCAAGGCGGCCGTGTTGGCCGGCTTGATCGCCGGTGCGCTAACGGCTGCTTTTCATTTTTTCCTGACCGAGCCGGTGATCGATCGCGCTATCGCGATCGAGGGGCAGGCAAGGGCGGCGGGAAAAATGCCAGTGGAGAAGCCGCCGGTTAGCCGCTCCGGGCAGCGACTCGGACTTATCGCCGGCTTTCTTCTGTACGGAGCTATCTGGGGCCTCGTCCTCGGCCTTCTGAGCCGTTTCACTCGCGGACTCACTCCGACCTGGAGCGACTCTGCCCGTGCGCTTCTCTTGGCACTGGTCCTGGGCTGGTCGGTGGCGATCTATCCGTTTTTGAAATATCCCGCCAATCCTCCGGGGGTAGGCGATCCGGAAACGATCGGCTATCGCCAGGAACTTTTCCTCACCTCGATCGGCCTGGCGCTTCTCGGAGCGATCCTGGCTCTGATTCTGAAATCCTATTTGCCCCGCACCGCGCGCTTGGCCTGGCCGATCACCGCAGTGATCTATGTCGCCATTCTCGCCGCTGTCTTCGCGGCGCTACCGATGGTCTCAGAGCAAAGCCACATCCCCGCCGAGCTGATCCGTGAGTTCCGCGCGCTCTCGCTTGTTGGGCACCTGATCTTCTGGGGCGTTATGGCGGGAGTGTTCGTATGGCTCCGCCGCAACGCGAGTCGCAGCCAAGGGTAGAGGCGCATCGCCGGCTCGACGAGCAATCCTTTCATTCCTAAAATCGTCCTCTAATCGATCCATTTGCCGTTTGGCCTGGATCTCATAGCCCGCCCCCGTCGCGACCGCCCCGGTTGCTGCTCCCCCCAAGAATGCACAGGCTCATTGGGTTAAGCCCAGGAGCATTAACAAAACGAGATAAATTTTCATTGCTTCAAACCTCCTATTCAAATGAGTGATTGCTTCCGTATTTATCTCTCCTGGGCAAAAGGGATGCCAATGCCGGTAAGCGAAACAATTCTTTGATTTTCAAGGGGAAGCTTATATCTGGGTCGTGTCGCGACGGAGATTATTTGAAGGAATTTTCCTGGTTGAAGGGGTTTTCCCTACAGGTAAGATCCCGTAATGGATTTAACTATGCGGGGAAGCATATTCCATCCTTCATTTCCACATTCGCGGGTCAAAATGGAATGGGGCGGGTTTGTTGACGCGAATCCGCCTGAAATCGCGGTGGGCCGGGTTGATCAGGTAATTGCGCTCGTGCGGGATGAGCGCGGAGGGGATGGCCAAGACCGGAGTGGATCCTCTCTTTACCCACGCTGTTCCAATATCTTGTAAGGCCTCTGGGGCAGGATAACGCCGCCAGTCCGAGGGAAGGTTTGCGATCTCAATCGACTCAACCTCGATGCTGTCCGGAATGTCAGCCGAGATGGCTATGAGATGGTCGGGTGCTATGTCCGGGTCTACATGGACAAAATATTCTAGGGCAGCTAGAGACAATGACCCGGAAGTATAGACGACTGAAGTGCCAGGGCGGTTCCAGCGCCCCCCATACCGGCGCGCCCCCGCACCATCAAAGGCCTGATGGCTTTTGGAACAGATGCGCCAGACGCGCACTAGCTCACAACACCATGCTCGATTCGGCCCAGGACATCTTCGACCTGCTTGGAGCCGATGTCGCTGTCAAGAAGCTCCAAGGGAACTCGGTTCTCCAGGGCGCGGTTGGGTCTCCGCAGCCACCGGGCAGCCTTCTCCTCACTCCCTAAGACCTCCGCGGCCTGGGCACCGATACGCGCGAGCCGGAGCAACCGATCCGACTCATCCGCACGAAGCTTCCGGTCTTTTTTGCGGCGGGCGAGCGTCCGCTGAGGCAAACGGAGAACAGTCGCGGCTTCTTCACGGGCCAGACCCAACTTAGCCATCACCACCTCAACCGAGGCGTAGGGCAACCCTGCGTTTACCGTCTCTCGAAGTTCATTCAAGTTAGAGACCCGCCGCCTCAAGACTTTGCGGCCTCCCAATACCCCGATGATGGATTCCGTACGCAACATGCATAGCCTCCAAAAAAACAGCCACTTTGCATAAAGTTTACTGCCAA
>JACPFH010000773.1 GCA_016183075.1 Deltaproteobacteria bacterium
CTCCAATAAAGGCTCGAAACGAAAAATCTGCTCCAGTCGCAAACGGTGGGTCGATGTAAATGAGATCAATCTTGCCAGCAAACTTCTCCAGCAGCGACCCTCTGGTCTGCCTTACGGAGGAGTTTTCCCTTATGGCGCGAAAGCGCCACTCTCTCGTAAAGCATAGAATCGATCTGGCGATCCATCTGTCTTACGGACCAGCCACCCCGCCGGGCTTCTTCTTCATAGAAATCTCGCATGTGTGACTCGTCCAATGCAAGCAGGCGGACATAGTGAGACCAAGATTGCGGGAACATGGCAGGTAGTCTTTGCCAAATGGTGGGTTTGGCGGGAGAGATGGAAGAAAGGCCAGACGCTGTCTGGCCTTTTCGCTCGACGGCGACTGGCGCCAATTGGCCGGACACTGTCAGACCTTTTCCCCGAGCCTCATAGGTGAGGTAAAATTTCTTCATCACCTTCAGATTAGAAAGCCCAAAACCGCGGCCAAACCTGGCGGTCAGGTCCGATGCCAGTCGCCGGAGAACTTGTTCCCCATACTCGGCTCTCCTTTTCCCTCTTTGCTCGTGCTCAACAATTCTGCGACCAACCTCCCAATAGGTCGCCGTCATCACGGCATTCACTGACCGGACAGACACACGGCGGGCCTCTTCAAGCAACTCCGTAAGGCCGCCGAGAAGATCCGCATAGCCCCCTTTTGGGATAGGACTAAAAGAAGCGGCTGACTTCTTCCTCACAGTTCTTCCTCTCTCAGCTTGATCACTCCCTCATGGTAGCAGTAATTTCGGAAGTCGCATTCCTTGCGGACTTTAGGTTCCGGGGCCTCTTTGAGCCCGAGGTCCTCAATCGGTTGCACCTATCCCTTTCTCTTCTCCCTGGCCAGGGCCTTGCGCCCTAGCGCGGTTGTTTTGTACCGCTGCTTTGAGCTGCGGGGTTTATCAGGGATTGTCATCTCTAGCCACCTCGCCGCCAACGTAGGTTCCAGATACACCTTCATGAAGTGCGCTCGGTTCTTGAGTCCCCCTAGCTTTTGAAGCTCATCACGCGTGCGCGGTAGTCGGGCCGCTTTCAACATGACGGCAACTTGCGCGGTGACTTGTACGGTACTTGTCCGGTACTTGTATGGTACTTGTCCGGTGCTTGGTCGGAAAGTGGCCGTAAAAAATCCGTTGGCGGTGAACTTTGGCTCCGGACATCCGTGTTTCTTGGCGTCCTCGCGCATGCGCCGGATTCCCGTGCCTGCCTTTCAATAAAGCCAACACGGTGCAGGAGGTCGGCTATGAGAGGGTTACGGCGTACGCTACGGGTGCCAAGCTCTGCCTGCGTTAGCCCCTTTGGCAAACCTCCTGGATTACTGATTTCAATTCGGTCGTCGTAGATCTCGACAAAGACGTTTGCGCCTGCCTCGAAGTAGTCCCGATGCATGACGGCATTAGTGATCGCCTCACGCAGGGCTCCCATGGGGTATTCCGGGATCTCCTCGCGGCGCAGTCGCTCGATGCGGTAGGCGGTCCGCGTGTTTCTCTCAATGAAACGGAGACTTTCCTCGATATCGCTCATGACACCATTGGCAAAGTCCTTGCGGTCCAAAATGTTCACCTTGTCTTTCCCCTTGGCTAAAAGGCACGTCACGTAGGCTTGGGAAAAGAGGTGGCGCACGTTTTTGGCAAAAAAGAGCACCCCGGCGTTCCGAAAAACCAGACGCCCCGCCGTGCGCTCGGCTGCCTCGATATTGACAAGAACATCCTCGACTCGTCCTCTATGAGTGATCTGGCTTTCTCTTATCCAAGCAGCGTATTTCTCGCGGTCAAAATCTTCAGGATAACGAAACTTCGGGCAAACAGTTAAATCGAAGCGGACAGTACCCTCGCTGCGAAAGAACTCCCGTATCTCGTCACGCGAAAGCTTCTGCGTGCTTGCTCCCTGCCGCCAGAAAAATCCCTCACGGCATTGGACGGGTTTGCTTTCACTCTCCCTTACGGTAACGGCCACTACCTTACCAATCGGTTCCACAATCACGTTGACGGGTGGATCACAGTTTCGGGCTA
>JACPFH010000774.1 GCA_016183075.1 Deltaproteobacteria bacterium
AATAGCGCGGCGCGCCGGCTCCGAAAGCGCCTCGGCGGTGTGGCACGTGATGCGAAGCTTGAAGTCTTTCTTGAGATCAAAGCCCCCCTTCTCCGCCACGTCGGCGAGGTGGAGCACGTAAGACGGCGTCCCCGCGACCACCGTAGTCCCCCACTCTCTGGCAAGCCGCACCTGCCTTTCGCTCGGCGTGACCGCCCCGCTTCCGGCGGGAACAACCAATGCGCCGAGCTTCATCGCTCCTTCGGTGGCTGTAAAGCCGGCAATAAAAAGAGAATAGGTAAAGACCAACTGCACGATGTCCCCTTCTGTTACTCCCTGGGCATGCAGGCGCCGGGCCCAGAAGTTGCCGATCACATTCCAGTCGCTCTGCGTGTGGAAAATGGGTTTCGGGTTGCCCGAAGTGCCCGAGCTTGCCTGGACACGCACGGCGGGAAAGTTGCCCTGATAGGTACCGAAGGGAGGATGAGCAAGGACATCGTCTTCCAGGTCTTTCTTGCTGATGACCGGAAGTTTCTTGAGATCGTCAACCCGCGCGATGTCCTGCGGCCTAAGACTCGCCGCTTCCCAGCGCCGCCGGTAAAAAGGCACGCGCTCCCAGGCCCGCCGGATCAATGCCCTTAGTCGAGCGTCCTGGAGTCCGTCCAGCTCGGTTCGCGGCGCGCGCTCGATCGTGAAGCTTTGCGGCGGGGGCGGATAGCATTCATCTACTTCGTTTACCATGAGGTCGGCCGTTGCAGAAGGCTCCCAGCCCGGATTTCGATTCCGCTGAAAAAGAGTTTTCATGCTTCGACGGCCTCATGCTTCGAGAGCCTCAGCAGAACGGAAAATCGTTTACGTTATCAACAACTGCCCCGTTCGCTCCTTCGACTCCGTTCGTCCTGAGCATGTCGAAGGACGAACATCGCTCAGGACAGGCTCTGAGCTGCGTCGAAGGGTGAACGGGGGTTTTTCAGCAGAATCGATTACTATCGCTGCCTCTGAAACCTCATCGCTTTTCCCGCGTCAACGACCGTCAATTGGTCACCGCGTATTGCGACCCTCCACACCCGGCTGTCGTTTTTCATCTCCCTCGATCTGAACTTCGGCTCGATTTTCACGCTCTGCTCGTCGACAAATTCGTAGTAGGCCGACGTGGCCTTTTGATCGGTCGCGATAATCACCGTCCCGTGACTAAAAAACTCCAGGGTCGTCGGTCCGTTGATCTCCCGCCACCTTCCCAAGATGGATTGTTCCACCTTGGACGCCCCGCCCATCTGCCCGAGGGAGCAGGAGGCCAGTAAGATGCCCATCAACACCACGCCCGGTAATTTTACAAGTCTCATTTCTTTCCTTCCGGCAACAACGACATGGACAATTTAGAGGGCCCGATTGGGCCTCTAGTTTCCTTAGAGCTTCTTTCGATCCGGCGGGTCATGGTCCAAGGCAGGTCCCGAAGCGGGTAAGCTTACGACGGTACCGTGGCGAAATCTGAAGCCACCCCACGCCTCGGACGCCAACACCGCGCCCGCCAGGGCAAGCCCAGCGGCATTAGTGACCCAACTGAAGAGGATCCCTGGGCCCACATGGGGAAAGAGGAGCCCCAGCCCCGCCAGGCCCAAGAGCGCCCTCTTAAGCGTAGCAATCTGCCGGAAGAGGTAGCCGGTCAATGCAACGGCCAGGAGAACCGTTCCTACCATAGCGGTGACGGCGGCCAAGAGGACGTCCACGGCCGAGCCTTTGAGTAGCAGCGCCGGGGAGAAGACGAAGAGAAACGGGACAACATAGGCCACGATTCCCAATCGCGTGGCCTCTAGACCTGTCCTCATGGAGTTGGCTTGAACGATCGCCGCCGCGGTGTACGCTGCCAGACAAACGGGCGGGGTGATCATAGAGACCATACCGAAGTAGAAGATAAAGAGATGGGCGGCCAGGGGGTCGATGGCCAGTTGCGCCAGGGCGGGAGCCACAAGCACGGCCAGGAGGACATACACCGCCGTGGTCGGCATGCCCATACCGAGAATCATGCTGACGATGGCGGTGAGAAACAGCAGGGCTAACACGTTACCGCCAGCAAGATTCACCAGGCCGTAGGAGAGGATAAAGCCCAGGCCGCTCACCTGAACAACTCCTACGATGAGCCCAGCTAGAGTCACGGTGACCCCCAACTCCAACAGGGTCCGCCCGGTGCTCACCAGCGTCTCCAGCACCCACCGGAGGTGAGACCGGAGCTCTTTCTTTAGAAAGCCCAAGGCCAGGGTGGCCAGGGCGGCGAACATGCCAGCGTCTCCAGCGTCGCTATTTTGGATAAAGAGGACGTAGACCAGGATCGACAGAGGAACGAAGAAGACCCATCCCCTTCCTAACAGAGGTAAAAGCGCCGGCAATTCCTGGCGGGAAAAGCCCCTGAGCCCGGCCTTTCCGGCTTCCAGGTCCACTTGGGCGAACAAGGCGACATAATAGAGGATAGCCGGGAGGATGGCGGCGACGGCTACCTCACGGTAGGGGATGGCCAAAAACTCGGCCATGATGAAGGCGGCCGCTCCCATAACGGGCGGCATGATCTGCCCGCCGGTGGAGGCTACGGCCTCGATGGCAGCAGCCAGCGGGGGTCTATAGCCGGTGCGCATCATGAGAGGAATAGTGATGGGTCCGTCCACAGCCACGTTGGCCACGGCGCTGCCCGAGATGGTGCCGAACAGGCTGGAGGCCACCACTGCCACCTTGGCCGGCCCTCCTCGAAAGCGGCCAAAGACGCTGACGGCCAGGTCGGTAAGGTATTGTCCGGCTCCGATCGCGAAGAGGGCTTGGCCGAAGAAGATATAGGGGAGAACGATGGTGGCAGTCACCGCCAGGGGAAGACCGAAGAGGCTATTCACATCGGTGTAGAGGTAGTTGATCAGCCTGTCCCAGGGAACCCCTGTCCCGCCGAATTCTCCTGGGAAGAAGTGGGCGAAGCGCGCATAGAGCAGGAAAAAGAGCCCGATCCCGACCAGTATCCAACCGACCGTCCGGCGCAGCGCTTCAAGAATCAGAAGGATCGCAATGACTCCCAATACAAGCCGATGGGCATCGGGATCGCCCATGCGGCGCATGATTTCGGGGAAGAACAGCGCGGCGTACAATCCGACGGCGAGCCCCAGAAATGAAAAGAGCAGGTCATACCAGGGAACCTGGTGGCGATCCGCGCGGCTTGAAGGAGGGACGCTGAGAAAAACGGCGCCGAGGACCAGCGCCAGAAAAAGGCCGAGATATTGCTCCCTCAGGATGGCCAGGCCCAGGTGGAAGGGGACGTCCGACACGAAAAAGCCGCCCGTTACTGGTATCGCAACCAACAACGTCTTCTCCCACAGGCCCAGGAGCCCGCGCAGAGATCGGAACTTGGTCAGCTCCGTGTGAAATGCTTCTGCCATGGTTTCGCGTCCCCCGCCGCGAGAGCAACCCGTTCTGCCTGGCGACTTATTTCAGGAAAGGCAGCTCGCCCCGTAGCAGGGCCTCTTGATTACGGGCCATATTAGCGGTCCACTTCCCCTTTTCCTTGTAAAGCTTGATAGCGCCGGAATGATAGGGGATCGTGGCTATCTCCTGGACGAATATGTCGGAGTTCCAGGCCCGAAGCTGCGG
>JACPFH010000775.1 GCA_016183075.1 Deltaproteobacteria bacterium
CGAACTCGCGACTATCCACAGGTACCTCCTTTGATCGCGATCGCAGAAGATTAGATAAGACTGATTCACACATGTCAAGAAGCCAACGAGTTTCGGAAAGTTTCTGCGCCCCGCTAGCCGCAGACACCCAACAAAAAGGCCAGGGTTTGTAAGAACCACGGGCCTTTAATTAAATTCGGTGGTGACCTATTCTGCCATACGGCCTGCCGTGAGCCTAGCCGGACGGAGCCCGTATAGCACCATCGGCGCTGGAGGGCTTGACGACCGATTTATGTTTTATTGAATCCTCACGGCCGAGATTATGCCCTTGACTGCGTTTTTCTCCTGTGGGACCACATCCTTCAGCCCGCATCTCGCGTAGACGCCCCGGACACATGGAGGAACCTAGACATATGCCTTGCACTTCTCATTCCTTTGACATTCCACTTCACACATGTAGGGAATCGCGGCCACGGGCCTTTTGAAAATAGTACCATGCCCTTCGACCAAGTCTCTTTCTCCGGGGGGCTCGGGTGATAGACCAGAGCATGCGTGTCCCTGGCCGGCTCGGGGGTAATTCTCAGGGCGGCGATAGACATTCTCTTGGCCTAGACCATTCATTGATCGAACGGTGAGGTACGGATGGCCGAGCGTTTCGCACCGGCGCGGTTCCCACGCGGCGTCGCCGATGCTTCGAGAGGGCGTGCGTTTTTGCGCGACCAATCGGGCGCGCTGGTCGCCCTTGACCTAACGACCGGCAACGTCCTCTGGCGCACGACGGTGCCGATGCGTCCGCTGCTGGTTTGCGACGGGAAGGTCTTGGCGGTGCGCCTGGCCGCGCGGCACACGCTGGAGGTCGTGATCCTCGACGCGGCCGATGGCCGGGAGCTCCGCATATCGAAACCGCTCATCTTTCCCGAATGGGCAAACGTCTCGCTTGAAGACACGACAGATTTCACGCTTCGCGTCGAGACGAAGGACGGGGCTGTTTTCCTCCGTTGGGCTGCGCGCAGCCGCTACCGTGGTGGTGCTGCGCCGAGCATAAAGGTCCTCGAAGCCGCGCGCCGGGACGCCTGGGGTGAAGCGCGCGTCGATGTGGACACCGGCGAGGTCGAGGAGCTGCCGGGTGCTGTCGGTGATGTTCCCGAGGCGCCATCTGAAGAAGCCCCATCTTCGCTCTCGCCCGATGTCCTGGAGCAGCGGGACATCGGGAACAAGTCCTTCCAGCTTCTCACACGAAATACGGCAGGCGGAACGGTTCAAATGCTCGTGCGGGCGGTGCATCCCGACACAGGTCAGGTCGCATGGGAAACCATTGTTGACGAGGTTCCTGTTCGACGCCCGAAGCCTCCGCGGCCCTAGTGTTGCCGGTGCGAGCGGAGCTCAAGAAAGGATACGACCATGGCAATCTCAGATGAGGAACTGGCAAGCATAAGGAACATCAGCGTCGAGCAGTTGAGGCTGCTCCGGCAGACACGCGGGACGACGAATGATACTCTTGAGCGTCTCCCTGAAGCCGGGATGCGGCGTGCCATCCGCCGCTTGAACTACCCGGACATGCCTCGAGCTCGCCAGGAGTTCCGGGCGGCGCAGGCCAGGAACGACGACGGCCGGATACCGGCTAACGCCCTCGGGAAGGCACTCAAGCGACTGCGTACGCTGCGGGCAAAGGCGCTGAAAAGGCCCCTCGTTGCCGGTCTCCCCGTCGACCGTTCCATCGTTCCACGTGCCTTAATCGCCGCTCCGACCGCCGGACTGGCCCTGGCACGTTGGCAGTGGCTCGGGCCGGGAAACATCGGAGGCCGTACGCGGTCAATACTCGTTCATCCCACGCAGCATCAGAAGATGTGGGCAGCAAGCGTGGGTGGGGGAATCTGGCATACCGCCGACGGTGGTAATCATTGGGCGCCGGTCGATGATTTCATGGCGAATCTCGCCGTCTCCTGCATGGTGATGGATCCGAAGAACCCGGACATGATGTATGCGGGAACGGGCGAGGGCTTCTTCAACCTCGACGCAATCCGTGGCGCAGGGATCTTTCGTACAACCGACGGCGTCACCTGGAGGCAGCTCCTGGCAACAGCAAGCGAAGACTTCACAGCGGTGAACCGGCTCGCGATTTCACAGAGTGGTGCCGTGCTCCTGGCCGCGACGGGCAAGGGGATGTTCCGAAGCGCCCATAAGGATAGGAAGAAGTGGACCAAGGTGCTCCCCGGTCCAGTCGCCGACGTGAAGTTCCGCCCGAATTCTAGCACGAGAGCGATCGCCGGTGGCTTGAATGATGGCCAGGCGTACTACACGAATGACGGCGGCCGTACGTGCAAACGTGCAACGCACAACGAGCCATGGTCCGGGCGCGTGGAGCTGGCATATTCAGTTGCAAACCCGAACATCGTGTACGCGTCCGTCCAAATGCAGCACGGGGAGATCTGGCGATCCACCGACAGCGGCAAGAGCTATCAGCGCCGGGCCACCCGGACGATGAACGGGGATCCTGCCCCATATCTCGGCGATCAGGGCTGGTACGACAACGTGATCTGGGCTGGAGACTCCGACGAGAACTTCGTGAGCGGTGGCGGCATTGATTTGTGGAGGAGCCTGGACGGCGGCAACGCGCTGGCCGAGATCAGCACCTGGTGGGCCCGGGGCTCCGTGCACGCCGATCATCACGCGATCGTCTCGCATCCTGCCTACGACGGGGTCAACAACAGAACGGTCTTCTTCGGCAACGACGGCGGCGTATACAAGGCAGACGACACCAAAGCGGTTGGGAACGAGCCGCAGCCGCCGTTCGTCAGCGACTGGACTGAGCTCGTGAATAGCTACGGCGTCACGCAGTTCTACGGGGGCGCGGGCAACCCCGTCTCCGGAAAGATCGTTGGCGGCGCGCAGGACAACGGAACGATCTGCTTCGACCCGGCGCTTGGAACCGAGCAGTGGACCACCATTTTTGGCGGCGACGGCGGTTGGTGCGCTGCCGATCCAACCGACCCGAGCGTATTCTACGGAGAATACGTCTACCTGAACATCCACCGAAATACGGACGGCGGCACTACAGATGACGTTAACGGAGACCGATACATCAGCGGGCAATTCTGGAACCCGGCGGCCGGGGATTGGGCTTGGAAGCCAGTCCCTTATCGTATCCCCGACGCTATGAACTTCGACGCGCTCTTCATTGCCCCGTTCGTGCTGGATCCGAACGAGCCAAATCGGCTCTTGGCGGGAGGACTTTCACTCTGGCGGACGAACGACGCCAAGGCGCCAAACAGTCTAAACTCTGGTCCGCAGTGGCGGGCGATCAAAGGGAGCGCCGGTGCCCGCATCAGCGCGCTCGCAGTCGCAAGAGGCAAATCGGATATAATCTGGGTCGGCCACGAAAACGGGATGGTTGTCCGGACCAACAACGGCACTGCGGCCCAGCCAGCCTGGGAGCGCATGGACGGTACCGGTCCGAAGCCTCTCCACGCCCAGCGCTTCTGCGCGAGCATCGCCATCGATCCATTGAACAGCAAGGCTGTTTACGTCGCGTTCGGCGGTTATACCAACGCGAATATCTGGGTGACTCGCGATGGCGGGGCTACGTGGAAAAACCTCGGCACCGGTCTCCCGGCAGCGCCCGTCAAAGCGATCGCGATTCATCCGCGTCTACCGCGGTTTGTCTACATTGGCACCGAGGTCGGCGTGTTCGCGAGCGAGAACTCCGGCGCCGCGTGGTCTCCGACTAACGAGGGTCCAACCAACTGTGCTGTCGACGATCTGTTCTGGATGGGCGAAACTCTTGTTTGCGCCACACACGGGCGAGGGATGTTCCAGATCGACCTTTCGGGGGTCTAGCCACCGCGAATCGGGTTGCGGCCTGAAAATTATCGGCCTCTGGATTGGAAATCCTAATGAATCAAGCTCTAGAATCCATTTAGCCACTGTTGACTCCTCTCAGAGCCTCCTGTCCGCCAATTATATGCGCAGCTCTGCGCAACGGATCAATAAGAGGATCGAGTAGGCGGGGACCTCTCGGTCCCCACCTCTCACACCACCGTACGTGCCGTGCGGCATACGGCGGTTCACGAGATACACGCAAGTCTTCTGTGCTCATCGACGAGGCTCACCAGTCCCCTTTTTCGCAGCCACGCGGTCGGGACAGCCTGATTCATGTGGCTCGCCCCGGCGTTCCACCAAGGCCCGCGACC
>JACPFH010000776.1 GCA_016183075.1 Deltaproteobacteria bacterium
CGGGCATGACGGAGAGAGGCCGGTTTGGTAACAGGAGCAAGAGAAACGGCATCGAGTGGCCCTAGGTGTCTACTGATCAATGAACCAAGTAATAAAAGGTTCCAACCGTTCAACGGGTTAACCGTTTGAACGGCTTAAACGATTTGAACGGATGCACTTCAAAGGAGGCTTGAACGGTCTATGCCATCGAGAAACAGACTTGGGGTAAGATCGCGGCGCGACGGGATCGTCAGGAAGCTCAAAAACCTTCACGCCGACGAGGAGGTTCTCTACACCGGGTGCCGGATCAACTGCGGCGGCAGCCAGTGCGTGCTCAAGGTGCGCAGGCGCAACGGCAAGGTCACCGCCATTGAGCCCGACGATCATTACAACCGCGGTGTCGGGCGCGAGGATGCGGTTGTCTCCGACGCCGACCTGATCAAAAACCGGCTGCAGCTCAGAGGCTGCCCCATGGCCTGGGTGTGGCATAAGCTTGCCTACGCGCCCGAGCGCCTTCTTTATCCCATGAAAAGGATCGAAGGGGCAAAAAGAGGGGAGGCAAGATTCGAGCGCATCAGCTGGAACCAGGCGCTCGACCTTCTGGCCGGTAAGATGGAGGAGATGGTCGAGAACTACGGCCCCTATTCCATCATTACCCCGTATGCTCCCAACGCGCGCCTGGAGCGCCTCTTCGGCCTGTGGGGAGCCGGAATAGAGGGTTGGGGTTGGTGCTCCATGGATCCGGGAAGGCTCGCCATGCATCTTATGGCCGGCGTGCCGGGATGGTCCTACGGCGAAGGCTCGAACGACATGGCCGATGTCCTGATGAATACGAAGCTGATCGTGCTTTGGGGTTTTGAGCCGACCATAACCCATTTCGGCCCCGGCCATCAGCTCGCCTATTACCTCAAGATGGCGCGGGAGCGAGGGACGCCGGTCATATGTATCGACCCACGCTACACGGTGGCGGCGGAAACTCTGGCCGACCAATGGATCCCGATCAAGCCGGGGACCGACGTTGCGATGGTCCTGGCCGTGGCCAACGTGTTGATCAAAGAGGATCTCTATAACAAAGAGTTCGTGGCGAAGTACGTCGACCAGCGCGGATTCGACGAGTGGAGCGGCTACATTCTTGGCAAAACGGACGGGGTCGAAAAGACACCCGAATGGGCGGAGCCGATCTGCGCGGTTCCGGCCGAGACGATCCGGGGATTCGCCCATCTCTACGCACAGATGAAGCCAACCTGGCTATGGAAAGGCTACGGGTGCGACCGAAAGAGCCGGGGCGAGAACATGGCGCGCGCGACCGCGAGTCTCCAGGCGATCATGGGATACTGGGGCGTGGCCGGCGGCTCGGTTCCGATGCATCTCCGTTTTCGTAATAAGCCTTCCGTGATGCTTCCTTACGGCGAGATCCCGAGGCGCATGGTTCCCAAAATGTACCGCAGCCACAAGTGGTCGCAGATGGTCCTTCTCTTGGACAAGGTTCGCTCCGGCGAGATGCCTCTGGAGGAGTACAAGCGCATCGTCGGCTGGCGCGCCGGCGCGCTTCCCAAGAGGGAGGTTTCCCGGGTCTGGGCGGGCGGCACCGCCGGCGGCGCATTTTCCAGCGGTGTCGAAGAGAACGGCACGGCGCAAGAAACGCTGCCGAATCCCAAGATGCTCATGTGGGGGACGTACTACGGTCCCGGCACCAACACGCTCAACAACAACGTCGACTCCACGAACGATCAGGTCAAGGCTCTGGAAAAAATCGAGTTCGTGGTCTGGGCGGGAAGCCACATGGCGCCGATGGCGCGCTATGCGGACCTGGTCCTGCCGCTGGCCGAGATGACTCTGGAGACCCGCTCGATCCAGACCGCCGGTTACGGCGGATTCGCCAACTACACGTTCCTCCCCGGGGTGGTTCCGCCCCAAGGCGAGGCGAAGGACGACGAGTGGGTTTACTCGGAGCTGGCGCGCCGGCTCGGGATCGGCGAGCAATACAACCGCTACTACAAGGGCAACAACTGGGAGGAGTGCTGGGAGCGCTACCTCAGAGACGAGTACCGGCGCTGCGCCAAGGAGCTGCGCAAGCAGGGAGTCAAGGCGCCGCAGTGGCGAAAGTTTACCAAGACCTGTCTCGTCAACGTGGACGAGGCCTATGACGAGCCCTGGCACGGCTACCGGGATTTCATCGAGAAGGGAAAGCCGTTGCGCACGCGCAGCGGGAAGATCGAGATTTACAGCCACGTTATCGGCGACGAATCGGAGCGGGGAAAGCTTCATTTCGATAGTCACGGCCAACTCCTCGACAATCTCCCCAACGACTGGCGCGATCTGGCCCCGATTCC
>JACPFH010000744.1 GCA_016183075.1 Deltaproteobacteria bacterium
CCTTCTCAAAAACGAGCCGGACATAGATGTTGTAGGTCACCTCGAAGCTGGCCCCGTTCATCGCTGCGACGCACACCAGCCCGGGGGCAAGAAAGGCGATGTACGAGGTTCCGCCCATCTCAGAAACGTAGGCCCCCACGCCGATCCCGATCGAAACGAGATAGAGCACGGGCTCGAAAAAGTTGGGCAGGATGTTCAGCCGCCATGTGCGCCTGTACATGGCGGCGTTTCGCCGCCACACGGAGAGCGCATGGGGAATCGAAAGGCTCACAGGTCGCCCTCCAGGCTGGTCCCGGTAAGGGCCAGGAACACGTCCTCGAGATTGGTGGGACGAACGATCAAACTTCGCCTTTGCCCCCGATCGAGCTCGCGGATGTGGTCGATAAGCCGCGTGGCATCGTCGAGGTAGATCATCAACCTCCTGCCTACGCGCAGCCGCTGAGGAGTTGGGTCGACTCCGTTCAACAGGGCAGGCTCTTCGGTGGGCAAGCAGTCGAGCTCCACGGTCTCGCGCGCCAGGCGCTGAGCGATCAGGTCCGAAGGCGCGCCCTCCTCCATGACCTTCCCTGCTGACATGATGGCCACGGTGTCGCACAGCCGTTGCGCTTCGTCCATGTAGTGGGTAGTGAGGAGGACGGTAGTCCCCTCTGCTTTGAGGTCCCGGACGCGCGACCACAAGGCCAGCCGGACGGCGGGGTCCAGACCGGTAGTGGGTTCGTCGAGAATGAGGAACTGCGGGCGATTCATGAGAGAAAGCGCGATGGCAAGACGGCGCTGAAAGCCGCCCGAGAGGTGGCGGACCGGTACATTGGCATGGGATCCCAGTTCGAAGAACCCGATTAGCTCGCGCGCCCGTCGGGAAAGCTCAGGCTCGGGTATTAAGTGATAACGGCCGAACACGCGCAGATTCTCCTCCGGAGAGAGCTGCTCGATCAGCACGTTCTGCTGCAGCGTGACCCCGAGGCGTGATCTCACGGACCGGGGATTCCGGCCGATGTCGATGCCGAAGACGCGAACCGTCCCGCTGTCGGGCCGCGTCACGCCATAAATCATGCGCAGCGTCGTCGTCTTCCCGGCGCCATTGGGGCCTAGCAGACCGTAGCAAGCGCCGGTGGGAATGCGGAGACTTAACCGGTCGACCGCCACGCGGTCGCCAAAGCGCTTCGACACCGAAGCGGCTTCAACAATGATCGAGCTTTCGGCGCGCGGCGTCATCGCATGGACCTGTCGGCGATACCCTCGCTATGCGGCACGGCGGTGAGGCAGCGGCCTGGACAGCAAGCTGTAGAGGGCGGTCGTCACGAGATAGAGCCCGACCAGCCCCCAGAGCATCGGACTGTAAGTTTGGCTGCGATCGTAGAGGGCCCCCGCCACGACGGGAGCCAGCACCGCGCCCCACATGTAGAAAAAGCTCATGGTCCCGCGTACCGTTGCGAATGTTCTGCGGCCGAAGAAGTCCCCCACGGTGGCCCAAGTGATCGGGAAAACAGCCTCTACCGCGGTAAAGAGAATTGTGAAGAGCCACATCGATAACTCACTCTGGCCGTGAATCAGCGTGAGCAGCGCCGTCGTGGCGACCAGCATGGTCGCAGCCATCAGCCGGGGTTTCTCAACGTAGTCAGCAAGCCAGCCCAGAAACAAATGCGCCGGGAGACCGAAAAGGGCCAGATTGGCGAGCAGCAGGGCGGATTTCTGCTCGCTCAATCCTTTCCAAACCATGATGGGAATGAAGTGAACCAGGACCGCGCTCAAGCCTGCGACTCGCAACATCGTCGCAAGTATGAGCATCCAGAAAGCCGCAGTCCCCATCGCCTCGCGCACGGTAAAATCAGCTTCAAAGGGCCAGCGGCGCGACCCTTTGCTTTGGACGGAAGCGGAAGGAGATGGCCCGTCAAGGCTGTCTCCGTCGGGCCGAAGGCCCATGCTTTCCGGGGAACGACGCACCATGGCGGCCATTGGAAGGCCCACAACGAGTACGCCCAAGCCCCCAAGGAGCGAAGCCGTCCGCCAACCCCATCTTTGAACAGCCAGGGAGAGAAGCGGCGCGACGAAGGCGCCCCCCAATGCCACTGAACCGCTGATCATGGTCATCGCCAGGGCTCGCTTGCGTATGAACCAGGTATTGGCGAGAACCATGGGGGCGTGCATGAAGCCGGCGCCAAAACCGAGCGAGATGACGCCCAGGTAGACCAGCAGAAACGTCAGATATGTGTTCACTGTGGAAAACAGCATGTAGCCGACACCGGTCATCACGACCCCGATCAACATGACCGGCCGGGGCCCGAAGCGGTCGATCATGTACCCCGCAACGGGACCTTCGATCGCCCCTTCGGCCCGGGCCAGGGAAAACGCGAGCGATGTGGCGGCGCGGCTCAACCCGAGATCGTGACTTAAAGGCAGGAAATAGACGGTAAATCCGTACATGTGAAGGCCGCCTGCAAGCATGCGGATCGACGCCCCCAGGGCGATCATCCGCCAGCCGTAATAGAGCCGAGCAGGTCCGGCGAGCAGGCGTCTCAGTTGCATAGCGGCGCTACCGTGAGCCGAGAAACTAAGGGGCCGGCGGGATTAATTTCCTTGTTTAACGGCGGAGAAAAGCATGCGATCGAATCTAAGCCGCTTTTTCTCCTTGTCGTACTCGTACTTGTTGCGGCTTCCCTTGGGAATCTCGATCATCACGGTGACGATCATCCTGTCGTTTTCTTCGAGCAATCGGTAGTCCTCCTGCTGGCCGAGATGAGTCTAGCACGGTTGCGGCA
>JACPFH010000745.1 GCA_016183075.1 Deltaproteobacteria bacterium
CACGCCGTCGAGCTTCCACTCGTTGACCATTTTAAGCATCATGCGGGTTTTGATCCGCGGGTCGTAAAAATGCTGCCAACAGGGGCGTGAAAGGTTCCAGTCGGCGGTGATTCTAAGCGCCTGATCGCGGGAATTGATTTTGATTCCCAACTGCTGCGGGGTTTTTCGCGGCCCCCAACTGCCGTCTTCTTGCTCGGCGAAAATTCCTTCGAGGCCGAAGGTATAAACGGAGCCGATGGAGACCACGCCGAATTGCTCCATGTAGCGGTAGATCTTGAGAAAGCCCCAGGGCGGCTGGGTGTCCGTGATGATCCGGCAGCGCTCATAGGGCACCGCGGCGATGCCGCGCGCCACCCGGTCCTTGACCTCGTCGCGCAGCTCCTCGTAAAAATCGGCGACCTGCTTGGAAGAGCGCTGCAGTGTCGCCAGGACATACAGCGAGAACATGGTCTTTTCATCCAAGGGGGCGGGAACGGCCTTGTTGAGCGTGCAGATCTCGGCCCAGAGCGAGGTCGAGCGGCACTCGTTGTGCACCGCGGCGATCAATTTTTCGTCGTCGTATTTTCGTCCCGTCGTCTTTTCCATTTCCGGGATGCAGTCGTGCAACTGATTGACGACATAGTTGAGGCGGGATTCATCGAGCGTCTCATAGGGGCCGACACAAACGTCGACGCAGTAGCAAGGAACCTTTTCGTGAATGGCCGCTTCCTGGTCCCACTTGGCGTGACTACAGCAGATCTGTGTCTGGAAATAGAAATTCGGTCGGGGGAACTCGCCGCCGAAGAAAAAGCGGTTGAGGTACATGGAGCCCCAGTAGATGCGCATATAGGAGCAGAGGTCGCGGGCCCAGCCGCGCGCATCGGTGGCATCTTGGCACTCCTGGGCGAACTTACGGTCCCAGGCGATGGAGGCGGCGTAAGGCTCGCCGGTCATGACGTGAACGTCGTCGCCCAGGCCCATCGGAATCGCGTCAAACGCCCAGGCGCCACCGCTCCAGCGGATGCCGCCGCGCTCGTGGGCCTCAGCGTAGTCCTTGTAGTATTGCTGGCGGATTTCTTTGGCCTTCGGCCAACATTTCAACGCCTCGGTCGGGTACTTGGTCGGGGTTGCCATTACTCGTTTTCCTCCTCAAAAAAGTTCCTCACCTCTAATGGTTTCCAAAAATGCCTCTACGCGGATGCGAAAGGGACCCAAGGGATTGGTCGAGTCGAACTCCAGAGAAAGGGTCGGAATGCCGTTTTCTTCAAGAAACTTTTTCAGGCGGGGATTGTCCCCTTCGTGAGGGTCGCAGAATTTCTCCTGCATGATAATAGCTCCCTGAGCGCGGTAATCTTTAGCCAAGTCCAGGACATGCTGAAAGCGCGAGTGGGCCGGATAGTCTTTGACCGGACAGGGCGGTCGGTCGAGATACCGGTTCGCGATCCTTGCCATGCGGTCCCCGTTGGCCGTCGATTCATTCCAGAAATAGCGGCTGCCCGCGCACTGCTCGTCGATGACGACCGTGCTCCCTACAGACTCGACCATCTTGAAGAACTCGGCGTCGTCGTTCTCGCTTCCCACCGCCATGAGACGAATCCCCGTCTCGCGCGGCAGCTTTCGATCGGCGAAGCTGTTGAGCGTCGCTTCCACCGCGTCGCTATGCTCTTCCTTGTCGATAAACTGGCTGGTAACCGCCATATACATGGCTTCTTCCCCGGTCAGCGGGGGGTTGTCGAGCTTGCGGTATTCGTAGGCCTTGCGCAGGAGACGGCGATTGCGATCGGCGATGGCAATTCCTCGGTCGATGTCGCCGTCGGTGAGCGGGCGACCGATATATTCCTCGATCGCCTTTTTGAACTTTTCCACTTCTTCTCGATGATAGGGCCGAGCGTGGTCGGGTTGCACCGTATTGGGCATCGGGATGTAATAACTGAACTCGACGGGAAGGTGGATCCTCCAGGAGTTGAAGGTCTGGCGAAAATGGATGCAGGAATGCGCCAGCACGACTCCATCCAAATAATTGAACCTGCCCTTTAGCCCCTGAGCCAACGAATCTCGGCAGAACGGACAGAAAATGCCGAAAATATGCGGCTCAGTAACATCCTGGGGCTCATG
>JACPFH010000746.1 GCA_016183075.1 Deltaproteobacteria bacterium
CGCGCGAGAATGCCCCAGTCGAGATAGCGGATGTCGTCCCCGGGTGAATACCTCCGATAATCGGCGAACTCCAGGCTCGTGCCGCGCCGCGGAGACGCGTAGCTGCCGGGGCGGCTGCCCAGAAACTCTTTGCGCGTTCGCAGCCTTAGACACTCCAGGCGGCTCAAGAACTCAGGCGTGAAAGGGGGAGGCAACATTGCTTAATCTGCTTTCCTTACTTTCCGCTTCGATTCCTCCGAAAGCCTATCGGGGGCCGAGTTATCAGGCCGCGGCCGATCCGTTCATGCCGACCGGTTGAACGATTTGAACGACTTGAACGGCTTGAACCGGTTCGGCGTTCAAAACGTTCCAAACGTTCAAACAGTTCAAAATGGTCAGGGCCTGCACCACCCCACATGCTGCTACGTCCGCAGCCTCGCTCGCGCTCCCCTCGGTCACGGGCAAAGGCGTCCGCGGCCTTCATCCTCGTCCCCCTCTGGCTTTCATCAGCAAGGCGCCCAACCCCGGTCTCCGGAAATGGCAAAAGTTGGCATTTCTTTGTAGCCAATCGCCCGAATTTGTACGCCTTTAGCACGAATAACAA
The DNA here is from genome assembly GCA_016183075.1 of Deltaproteobacteria bacterium. Lineage (GTDB taxonomy): Bacteria > Desulfobacterota > Binatia > UBA9968 > UBA9968 > 2-12-FULL-57-22. The sequence continues at coordinate 584 of JACPFH010000746.1, forward strand.
TGGAAAACAGGTTTGATATCAACTAGTTATGATTTGGCACCCGTTTTGCGACCTCGTCGCACCCCAGAGCGCCGAGATTTTTATTATTGAATTAATTGGCGGAATCATTCAACCCACAAGGAGGAAATGTATGCTCAAGCAGCTAATTTCACCATTATTTGCCGTAATCTTTGGCGCGGGACTCGCGCTTCAAGCCTGCGCGCCCGCTTCCGTCAGCACCAACGGCGAGTCTTCGCCGGAAGGGCTGCGCACCTCTATGATAGAACCGGCGAATCACTCCGGTTCGAGCTTGGAGGCAATGCGGCGGGGAGAACTGGCCGATTCCGGCCCGCTCAAAGATGTCCACTATGAGTACGACCAGTACAACCTGCGAGCGGACGCCAGGGAGACGCTCAAACGAAACGCGGAATGGCTGAAAGCCAACCCTGCTGCCAGGGTGGAAATCGAAGGCCATGCGGACGAACGGGGAACGAACCAATACAACCTCGCCCTGGGTGCCAAGCGCGCCCAGACCAGCAGAGACTTTCTCACCTCGTTGGGGATCACCGCGGATCGTCTGAACACGGTGAGCTACGGTGAAGAAGTCCCCGCTTGCAGGGAGCAAACCGAGGGGTGCTGGCAGAAAAATCGCCGTGCCCGCTTCATGATTCTGTCTCCGCGACCGGCTCTGTAGGGTCCAACGAAACCCGTGATTCCGCTGAAAAACCCCGTTCACCCTTCGACGCAGCTCAGGGCGAACGGGGCGGTGGCTGATAACATTAACGATTTTCCGTTCATGCTGAGCCCGTCGAAGCATGAAAAACCTTTTTCAGCGGAATCACTTGTAAGTTCGCGACAGCTTCCGGGCCTGAACGCCGGCTTTTACCAGCCGATAAAATGCCCGGCGTTCAGGCCCGGTCTTTTCCCTCCCTCAGTCTTTGGGGATCTTTTTAATCACCGCAGCAAGGATCTGTTCCGCGCCGACATTTTCAGCCTCGGCTTGAAAATTGAGAATCAGCCGGTGGCGCAGTGCAGGATAGACAACCGCCTCCACATCTTCACGGCTCACATGAACTCGCCCGCTGGCCAAGGCGTTGCCTTTAGCGCCTAAAATAATCGCCTGAGCTCCGCGCGGGCTCGCGCCAAAGCGCAAGTAGTCCCGCACCTCCGCCAACACGGTTTCTCCCTTCAGCCCGCCCGGCTGGGTCGCGTGAACGAGCCGCACGACGTATTCCTCGATCGGAGGCGCGATCAGCACCTCTCGCAGCAGCCGCTTCATATCGGCGATAAGCTCCGCCACGCCACGCGCGAACACCGGCGCGGCTTCAGGGACCTTGTCTCCGGTCGTGCGCCTGAGGATTTCCATCAGCTCCGCGGGCGCGGGCGAGGTCACCAGAAGCTTAAAAAAGAAGCGATCGAGCTGGGCCTCTGGAAGCGGATAGGTCCCCTCCAGCTCGACAGGATTCTGGGTTGCGAGCACCATGAAGGGAGGCTCCAAGGGATAGGTTTCGCCAAATACGGTCACCTGCCGCTCCTCCATGGCTTCGAGCACGGCAGATTGGGTTTTCGGAGTGGCTCGGTTGATCTCGTCTGCCAGTACGATCTGGGCAAAGATCGGCCCCTTGCGAAACTGAAACTCTCTATGGCCATCGCTTTCGGTCAATATCTGGGTTCCGATGATATCCGACGGCATGAGGTCCGGAGTGAACTGAACCCGCTTGAAAGAGAGCCCGAGGGCTCGGCTCAGCGACTTAACCAGCAAGGTCTTACCCAGGCCCGGCACCCCCTCCAGGAGCACGTGGCCGCCGGCGAGAAAAGCGATCAGAACCTTGCGGATGATATCCTCGTGGCCTACGATGACCTTCCTCACCTCCTCGACAATGAGCGCGAATAACTCGCGAAATCTCTCCGGGTCCACGCGCTGCATCCTCTAGCGAATAAGCTCCCTATACTCCAGAGGCAGGGGCTGTTTCTCGAGTGAAGGCTCGGGTGAATCCGGGCGGCGCAAAGGCACGTTGCTCACCGGCACCTTAGGGCGTAGCGCCCGCCTCGCGCCGGCCCCGGCTTCGCCGCCGGCGGCTCCAGCCGCCTCTTCGGGGAGCTGAACGGTAACAAACCGCGCTCCCCTGACTGACTTATCGCCCTCTCCCGCCTTGTGGAAACGCTCGGGTGGCTCGCCACGGGGGATCTCTTCGTGGCGGTTCTTTCCCGCTTGCCGCCCCGCCTCCACCTGTGCCTTTCCCTGGATCTCCTGTCCCTTCTGCGGCTCGGTTCCGGGCCGTTTAGATCCTACCAGACCCCTATCCCGCTCCCCGAGTCCTTGCCTTCGTGGCTGCGGCCCCTCGCCCTTCTCCCCTTCCCCCAATCCAACGGATTCAACCTCACCCGCCCCCGAACCAGAGCCAGACGACCGTCGCTCCTCGCCCTCGCCACCTTGTCCCTTCGGATCCCTTCTCTCTATGCCTTCGCCGCCCTGCCCCCGAGGATCCCTTCTCTCCTTCCCCCCCTCACCCTGCGCTTCGCCGGATCCGCTTCCGGCCTGCTGTAAAGCCATCGTGATGCGATTGGCCAAAGCGTCCCCTCCTCCCTGCTGACCTCCCGCCTTCAGTCGATCTTCCACGCGGCGCACAAGCTCCTCGACTTTCGCCCGCTCCCCCGGCGTCTCGGCTCCGCGCTTTTTGATCTCGTCAGCGAGCGTTCGCAAGCTCCGAGCCAGATCCGAAAGTCCGGGCGCCTGCGCCAACTCCCTGGCGAGCATCCTTAGCTCGCTGCGCGTTCGGGCCTCCGGGCTGAGGAACAGCCAGAGGTCAAAAAAGACATGGAACAGAATGAACGCGATCAGAGACGCGATCGCCGAGGCGGCAAAGGAGCGTTTTAGCCGGTACGGAAAATCCCTGCTGAGATCGATTCGACGGAGAAGACCGCTGGCCTCGCCCCGCAGCCGGTCAAGTAACGAAGACGCGGCCGACCGCCGGTCGATGGTAGCCAAGGTGACGAAACGTTCCTGCGCTTGGACCCGTGCGTCAACCAGCCGGGCGGCGAAGCTCAGGGATAAAGGCCGCGGCCGCCGGCGCAAGGCGCCCGCAAGCACAGCAACCCCGACGGCCGCCGCGCCCGCTGCCGCCGCCATCTCATAACCCAGGAAGGCCGCGCGATAAAGAGAATTTGCGAGCAAGAAGAGCACAAGGAGCGGAGGCAACAGGAAGAAAACCGAGTCGTACAAAGCGTGCCGCTTTAGCCGGCCGAGGAGCCGATGCAGAAGTTTTTCCGGCGCCGCCGGGTCTGGATGTCGTGCTCTCTTCATCGTGCTCTCGCGCTCGAGACCTTTTCCCATGCCATGCTTGAGATCCTCCGGGCCGGCTAGGGCCGGGAATGGTTGCGTTTCTTGCTCTGGTATTTTTCGACCGCCCGGTTGTGCTCCGCCAGCGTGACCGAAAACAGATGCGAACCGTCATTCTTGGAGACGAAATACAGGTACGGAACCTCCGCCGGGTAGAGCGCCGCCACGAGCGAAGCGAGCCCGGGGTTACAAATCGGCCCGGGCGGAAGACCCTGGATGCGATAGGTGTTGTACGGGCTCGGGCTTTGCAGGTCCTGGCGCGTAAGCTGCCCGGAGAAGCGCTTGAGGCCGTAAACGACGGACGGATCGCTCTGCAGCGGGATTTTGCGCTTGAGACGGTTATGAAACACCGCCGAGACCAGCACGCGCTCGGCTTCATCGCCCGTCTCTTTCTCGATCAAAGAGGCCAACGTGATGAGCTGGTGCAGGCTCCAGCCGAGCTGACGGAGTTCTTCCTGCATCGCCCGAGTGAAATTGTGGCGAAACTGATCGGTCATCGCGATCAGAATCTCCCTCTCCGTGGTGTGCGGAGTGAAGAAATAGGTATCCGGAAAGAGATGGCCTTCGATCCCGTTGCCCTCCAAACCGAGCAGCGAAAGCAGTTCCGGGCGTCTCGCTTCGTTTAAAAATCGGTCGCCGCGCGCGATTCCCGCGCTCTCCAGGAGCCCGGCGATCTCTTTCACGGTCAGTCCCTCCGCCACCGTGATGCGCCGGAAGGCGCCTGTGCCGAGCACCATCTGATCCAGCACCGCCCCCGGAGACAAAGGCAACTCGAACCGATAGCGCCCCCAATGAATCTTCTTTTCCACCGCCAGCATGCGCGACCACAAGATGAACAGCCTCTGATTGGAGATCACGGCCTTCTGTTTGAGCTGCTCCCCCACGGCGGAGAGCGGCTCGCCCCGCTCGATCCGGATCTCTACGGTCCCGCGCTGCGCGGCAGCAGGAAGCCAAAGGAAAGCGAGAAGAAAAGCACCAACGAGAACCGAGGAAAGACCCAGGAACGCGCCCGTTACCAGTATAAACTTCACGGCTAAAAAAGCGTTACGCTCCCATGCGGGCCACAGTTTATCAACGGCAGGCTTCGCGGGACTAGTTCTCGGTCAGGTTTACTTTCATCCAGCCCTCAACCTGTCTGAGGAAGCCGGCAAACGGGTCCTCTCCCGGCTGGGGCGCGAAATAGGCCTTGCGCATGTAATCCAGGGCGCCTGAATAGTATTCAAACTTCTTGGAGAGTTCTTGAAAGAGAATGAAACCGGTGCGGTAAAGCGAA
>JACPFH010000761.1 GCA_016183075.1 Deltaproteobacteria bacterium
ATGGGAGGCTGCCATCGGCACGAATCCAAAGATCTCACGGCCGAGCCATGTCGAACGGCATTCCTCCGGCGGCTTTGAGTGGGAGAGACGTCGTTCGGGCGTGATCCATATGGGTTTCGGCACGATGTGGCGCTCGGCGGAAGAGAAATGGGCAGGCGAGCGCGGCCTTCTCTACGGTCACCTCCACGTCCACCTGCTTTTCCCCACAATGGTGGTTACCGCCAAAGATGGCCGGGAACATGCCGTGATCCGAGATGGCCGATTAACGGCGCTGGATGACCCGGAAGTTCGCGAGCTGGCCGCCAAATACGGCAACCCGGACGATCTGCTCAAGGAGGACTGGATACCCCAGATCCCCGGGATCACATGCTCAGGGTCCTACGAGGCGTATTGCCGGGATCCGGGAGCTTGGATTTATTAGGACAGCGAGGCACGGCCTTGAACTTGAGCGGTCGGGCAGCTATCATTTTAACTTTGGGAGTCAGAACGAAATGAGCGCATCTTCCGGACGCAGGCTCTACGATAAGATCTGGGAATCACATACGGTCGATATCCTTCCGACCGGGCAGACGCAACTGTTCATCGGGCTTCATCTGATCCACGAAATCACCACGGCGCCGGCCTTTGACATGCTGCGGGAAAAAGGGCTCAAGGTGGCTTTCCTCGAGCGTACCTTCGCCACCGTCGACCATATCGTCCCTACGGACATGCGCAGTCGGCCTTTCCTGGACGAGCAGGCTGAAGAGTTGACCCAGGCGCTGGAGAAGAACGTGCGTCAATTTGGCGTTGAATTCTTCGGTTTGGACAGCGACCGGCAAGGAATCGTTCACGTGATCGGCCCGCAGCTCGGCCTCACGCAGCCGGGGATGACACTGGCCTGCGGCGATAGCCATACCAGCACCCATGGGGCGTTCGGTGCGCTCGCCTTCGGCATCGGGACAAGTCAGGTCCGCGACGTTCTGGCAACCCAGACGCTTGCCATGGACAAGCTCAAAGTGAGAAGGATCAACGTGAACGGGACTCTTCCGACCGGGGTCTATGCCAAAGACGTGATCCTTACGATTATCCGGAGACTCGGGGTGAGCGGTGGCAAGGGCTTCGCCTACGAATACGGCGGACCGGTGCTCGACCGGATGGGCATGGAAGAGCGCATGACGATCTGTAACATGAGCATAGAAGGAGGGGCGCTGGCCGGATATGTGAATCCGGATTCGACCACATTCGAGTTCCTTCAGGGGCGACCATTTGTCCCCAAGGGAGCGGAGTTCGACCGGGCGGTCGCCTACTGGAAGTCAATCGCTTCAGACTCAGACGCTCGCTATGACGACCTGGTGGAAATCGACGGCTCGGAGATCGAGCCGACCGTCACCTGGGGAATCAATCCCGGACAGGCCGTTGGCATTTCCGAGAAGCTGCCGCGGCCTGATGAGTTTTCCGACCCGGAAGGGGCCAAACGAGCCTATGAGCACATGGGCTGGCAACCCGGCGCGCCGATTCTGGGGACGCCGATCGACGTGGCGTTCATCGGCTCCTGCACCAATTCCCGTCTCAGTGACTTGCGCGCCGCCGCAAAAATCGTGCGGGGTCGAAGGGTCAACCCAACAGTGCGGGCGCTAGTGGTGCCGGGATCCACCGAGATTAAAGCTTTGGCCGAGCGGGAAGGGCTGAACCGGATCTTCACCGATGCGGGCTTCGAGTGGCGATCGGCCGGGTGCTCCATGTGCCTGGGCATGAACCCGGATAAGCTAAAAGGCAGGGAGGTTTGCGCCTCGTCTTCCAATCGCAATTTCATCGGCCGTCAGGGGAGTCCGGGCGGGCGAACGATCCTGATGAGCCCGGCGATGGTGGCGGCCGCCGCCTTAAATGGAAAGATTGTGGATGTCCGTGAATACGCGTAGAAAGGACGGGAAGTGACGAACGTAAACTCCGACGCCAAAATCACCGTCGTCTCCGGGACGGCTATGCCGGTGCGGGGAAACGACATCGACACGGACCGGATCATTCCCGCCCGGTATTTAAAGGAAACCACCTTCGCCCGCATGGGCGAATATCCGTTTTTCGACGAAAGGTTTGATGCCGAGGGAAAGCTCAAGCCCCACCCGTTTAACGACCCGAAATACAAAGGCGCTGCCATTCTGCTGGTCAACAAGAATTTTGGCTGCGGCTCTTCGAGGGAACATGCGCCCCAGGCGCTCCTTCGCTTCGGGATTCGCGCTATTGTCGGCGAGTCTTTTGCCGCCATCTTTGCTGGAAACTGTCTCATGCTGGGAATTCCTACCGTGACGGCGCCAGGGGGGGAGATCGACAAGCTCATGCGGCTGGTCGAGAACGATCCGCGGATCGGCTTCAGGCTAGATGTTCAAGCCCGGAGGCTCTTTTCAGGCGGTGAAATCGCGATCGCCGTGGACATTCCGGAAAGCGCGCGCAAGGCTTTGGTGGAAGGCTACTGGGATTCAACCGCCGTGCTGCAGGCCAATCTGGACAAAGTGAAGAAGGTTGCGGCTAGCCTTCCGTACATGTCCGGGTTCAAGGCCTAGCGTTCAGTACGGCCTCCGTTATGCTCAAGGGTCAGACTTCGATGGTGAATCTGCTGAAAAACCAGCTTTTCATGCTTCGACGGGCTCAGCACGAACGGAAAATCCTCAACGTTGTCAATCTAACTCCCGTTCGCCCTGAGCATTGTCGAAGGGTGAACGGGAGTTTTTCAGCAGAATCGATGGGGTCAGGCCAAGTTCGTGTGAAATATTGTAGCCTCGGTGGCCGTGTTGTTTTACTTGCCCTGGCCTTCTATTTGGTGCCTTGCGGTGGTTTCGCAGCGCCGCCGCCGGCAGTTCAGCCAGCCCCGAGCCGTCCCCAGAGATCGTTTGACCCGCCGGACCACGCTGAGAAAACGGTTTACCACGCGAGCTGGAACGGAATTCCCGTAGCCTCGGCTACCATTGAAGCCGCCCCGGTCGTGGTCGAAGGGAAACAACTCTACCGCGTCCAGGTCCGAGCCGCCTCGTGGAAATACCTGGACCTAATCTGGAAAATGCGTGATACGATCGAATCGATCTTTGACCATAAGACGCTTAACCCCCGCCGTTTTGTTTTCCGGCAGAGGGAAAATAGTAAGACCATCAACACGACGGCTAATTTCGATCCTGGCAGCAACAAGTGGGTCGTCCATCGGCAGCAAGGGCGCAAGGTCCGGGAATACGAATTTGTCTCCGCAAATACCCTGGACCCCATCTTAGCGACGTATCTGGCCAGAAGCCTCGACTTTGTGGTTGGGGACACCGTTGTCTTGGAAGTCTTTGGCGGAAAGAGCCGCTACCAGGTATCCTTGGATGTAGTCGGGAGGGAGCGGATTAGTTTAAAGAGCGGCGATTTCGATGCTTACCGGATCGTTCCGCGGATCAGAAACCTTAATCGGACCGGATATGCCGGGAGGGTGCGAGAAGCTACGGTGTGGATCTCTGCCGACAAATGGCGAAGGCCGCTGCGGATGGTCACTCAGGTGTTTATTGGGAACGTCAACATAGAAATGGTCGAGGGACGCAGTTGAGGGATGTAAATTCAAAGAGGAGGTGGTCCGGTGGCGAACAAGTGGGACGAGCGGAAGAAGGCCCTGGAGGATGAGTACTTTGTAAAAAAGGAAAAAGAGCTGATCGAGAAACTCAAGGCCAGAAAGCAAACAGAGACCGCTCAAGCCGTCAAGGAAATATGCCGGATGCGCTGCCCGAAGTGCGGCGAGCCCTTAAAGGAAAGAAGCTTTCAGAAGATCCTAATCGATCAGTGCACCGGCTGCGGCGGTATATGGCTTGACGCGGGAGAAATGGAGGAGGTTGCGGGACGGGAAGAAGGGAGCTGGCTGGGCAGGCTCTGGCAGAGAACGGAGAGGTGACAGGCGTACCCGAATGAAATTCCAAGAAACTCATCGTATCAAAATCCTTCCATAATTTGACATCTGTGCTCAAAAAGTACCGCCCAGGGTTACAAAAATTGTGATCAGAGGCGGTTCCAGAATTTGCCTCAAAGACTGATTTCCTTTATCCGTCGGTAGGTTACGGCTTTCCCGAAAGGGTAAGGAATGAATTTTGCTGCGTCACTATAGGAAAAAGCCCGCCCGGGCACTGGTGCACAGCATGCCGTTCTCTAGATTGAGATCCTCCCCGCAGATTAACTTACCCGAAATCAGCAGATCTTTGGTCCTGGCGGCTGTGGCCGAGCTATCGACCCTGCCGCGGAATTCCGAGGACATTTATTCCCATGCTCTCGTAAAGGTACTGGAGGTGTTCGACCTCGACCACGGGAATATGAGGCTCTTAAACCCGGCCACGGGGGCGCTGGATCTGATCGCTC
>JACPFH010000725.1 GCA_016183075.1 Deltaproteobacteria bacterium
GAGCCCGTCAAGGTCGCCCTCGCGGATACGCAGATAGCATATAGGGCTTTCTCCCCATCGTTCCCGATACGTCCCCAGGCCCAAGACTTCGCCCCCCTCCTCGACGATGGCCTTTGAGGCCGAAGCCAAGCCGTACTGCTCCCCCTCAAGAAGCAGATCGATTCGCCCCGTGCCCGGCTCCGAGGCCCCCATGACATCCAGAAAGGCCCGGAGAATATCGCTCGTCGTGATGATGCCGACGAGCCTCCTGTCCTCGATCACAGGCAGGCTCCCGATCTTGTGGTTGAGCAATGTCGCCGCGGCCTCCTCCAGCGTGGTCCCGGGCGCCACCGTCAACAGACCTTCCGTCATGCAGGATTTGACCCTCGTTTGTTCGAGATCGCCCAGATGCTCTCGGATGTCTCCCTCGGTGATGATTCCCACAAGCCGTCCGTCTTCGACGACCGGGATCTGGCGAAATTTCCCCGCCCGCATCTTTGCCTTTGCCGTGGCCAGAGTCTCCTGAGGGCTCACCGTCACCGGCTCCTTACTCATCCGTTTTCCCACCAGCATGATATCACCTCCCCAGGCTTAGCTCGTTGCGGCGGCCACGGTCGTTGCCCGTTTTTTTGGGCCGAAGAGAGAGCACCGGACAGGGCGCGTGGCGGACCACCCGCTTGGCAACGCTGCCGACCCCGATATGAAGAAGTCCGGTCCTTCCGTGGGTCGCCATGACGATCACCCCAACCTCTTCCTCGGCGGCTTTCTCGACGATTCGCCTGTAGGGTGTCCCCATTTCAACTTCCGGGCGTATCCGGACTCCCGCGATGAGGTCGCCGAAGTTTTCCTTTATATACTCTTCCAACAGCGCCTGGTGCTGCGCGCGCAGATCCTTAGCGACGCGATAAGCTCTCGTGCACAGCGAATCCTCGTCGTAAACGTCAACGTAGGGGCTTGCCTCCTCATGCCCGATGACGTGGTAAATGATAACTTCCGCGCTCTGGGCCTTGGCGATCTGCAGAGCATAACGCACTCCGGCCCGTGACAAATAGGATAGATCAGTCGGCGCGAGAATCTTTCCAAGCTTTTTCATATGAATCCCTTTTTAATTCTTTGCTGCGCATCGACAAAACGCCGAACCCGTAAGATGAAGACAAACCAACCCCGGCAATCCGCGTTTTGTTATTCAGCAAAAAGCGTGCCTCGACTCCGATTCAGGAATACTTGGGAAATCGGCGCGATAAGCACGGCCTCATCCCGGTCGTTTCCCACGTGTGCGATTTGTGCTTTTAGCGCTTCCCATGGCTGCGAATCTGCCCAAAGCAAATCTGTGGACGAGACAGGAAAAGCCGCTTCCAAGCCTTGGCATGAATCGTGCGTTGTAATAGGGTTAGGAGATGACACGATGATCATGAAAGTTAACACCGAAGAAAGGTGGTTGCCTATCGTGGAAACGAAAGCGCGAGCCGGAAAGACCGTCGTCCTGAAGGTCGCCGACGTAATGACGGAGAACCCTCTGACTGTGGAGCCTTCCGATACCCTGGAACAAGTTGAAGAGCTCCTGGAAGAGCACCGAATCCGCCAGCTTCCCGTCGTGGAAGGCACCGTGCTCGTCGGGATTATCACCGACCGTGATATCCGGCCGTTCCTCCGAGATCGGTATTTGGGGAGCCCGGAGGAACAAGAGAGGGTGATGAAAACCACGGTCGCCGCGGTGATGAGCCCGAAACCCATAACCCTGTCACCCAATGACGATCTAAAGGAGGCGATCGAGCTTTTGATCGAGGAAAAAATGGGCGGCATTCCGGTGGTAGATCAGGACGGGGAGGCTGTGGTGGGGATCGTCACCTATGTGGACGTGCTGCGCTGCTTCCTTGAATTGCTCCAGGAAGAGTAGCGCGGCCGAGGTAGAAAAGGAGTGGCCATGGGATCGGACGAGGTGGTGAAAGTGAGGGATATTATGATGAAAGGACCGGTCGCCCTGGAGGCCAACGACGTTCTGGACTTGGCGGATGACGTGATGAACCTGGGCCGGATTCGCC
>JACPFH010000726.1 GCA_016183075.1 Deltaproteobacteria bacterium
CTCATCGACGACGTGCCGCATTACTCTTGCTCGGTCCTGACGCACACCGTGCGCACCTCTAAAGTCACCACGATCGAGGGCCTAGCCGGGCAGGAGGGTAAGCTCCATCCGCTGCAGAGGGCTTTCATCGAAGAGCTGGCGCCCCAGTGCGGCTTCTGCACTCCGGGGCAGATCATGTCGGCCGTGGCCCTTCTGAAAGTCAATCCCAAGCCAACCCGGGCACAAGTGGCCGAGGCCCTCTCGGGCAATCTGTGCCGGTGTGGCGCCTATGACCACTACCTAAACGCTGTCATGCGTGCAGCGGAGGTGAGCTGACATGGCTAACTATAGACTTATCGGTAAGGATTTCATTCCGCCTGACTTAGTGGCCAAGGTAACCGGCAAGGCCAAATTTGCCGAAGACTTTCGGGCTCAAGGGATGCTATTCGCCAAGCTCCTCAGAAGCCCCATGCCTCATAGCAAGGTGCGGAAGATCGATAGCCGTAAGGCGCTGGCCATGAAGGGGGTGGTGGCCGTCTTAACCGCGGATGACGTGCCCAAGGTTCAACCTCCTGACGAGCCAATGCTAACCAACGAGCCGCTTTATGCCGGGGAGCCGATCCTTGCGGTGGCGGCAGTGGACGAAACTACCGCTGCGGAAGCCATCGAGCAGATCAAAGTCGACCTTCAGCCGCTGCCGTTCGTCATCGATCCGCTCGAAAGCCTCAGGCCGGGTGGCCCCGACGCTCGCTCGGAGGGAAATGTGGCGAACCGGGAGCTAAAGCTCCAAACGATCAAATGGACGGCGCGTGACTTCGCAGCCGTCAATCAAGGTCGACTCCCCATGGGAAAACCCGCCGAGCAGTGGCAGTACGGCGACATCGAAGCCGGCTTCAAACAAGCCGACCTGATCTTGGAGGAGAACTTCATCACTCAGGTGCTCTCCCATCACCCGATGGAGCCGCGTACGGCAATGGCCTATTGGCAGAACGGTAAATTGTACCTCCACGGGTCGTCCCAGAGCGTTGCTTTCACGGTTCCCCGTCTCGCCAAGCTTGTTGGAATCGATCCTTCCCAGCTCGTCTTCATCGCAGAAAACTGCGGCGGTGGGTTTGGCAGCAAGTCTTACGACTATCCGCAGATGGGTATTCCGGCGATGACGGCCAAAAAGACCGGGCGGCCGGTGATGCTTCGTATCAGCCGCGATGAGGAGTTCGCCTTCGGCAGAGCGCGCCCGGGGTATCAAGGTTGGGTGAAAATGGGCTTTCGCAAAGACGGTCGCATCAGTGCCTTAGACCTCTATATCATCCACAGAAACGGCCCCTACGAAGGTTTTCCCGACTTCCGCAACTCGGGTACGGCTGTCTCGGTGGTATATCAGCCGATGGCGATGCGCTGGCGCGGGATTTCAGTCTTGACTAACACGCCGCCCTGCGCTCCCCAGAGGGGTCCAGGACCGAATCAGATCGCGGCAGCCATGGAGCCGTTCATCGACAAGGCGGCGCGGAAGCTGGGGGTGGACCGAGTGGCGATTCGCCGTATTAACGCTCCAGGCCATGACGGCAAGGTCGGAGGCAAACAGGGTCCAATCACGAGCTCTTATCTAAGGGACGCGCTCGATAAAGGCGCGGCCCGCTTTAACTGGGCGAAGAAACAAGCTCTCAGCGGGCAACGAAAGGGGAGCAAGGCGATTGGAATCGGCGTGGGCGTGGCGTTTCACCCGGCGGGCTTTAACGGCTTTGACGGAATGGTTGTGATCAAGCCGGACGGAAAGCTCTACATCCACAACGGCACGGGCAACCTCGGGACATTTTCTTACGCCGCTACGGCGCGTGTTGCCGCTGAGGTTCTTGGGATGCCCTGGGATCGCTGCGAGGTCGTTTTCGGTGATACCAGCAGGCACGTGCCGTGGAACATCGGCCAGTTTGGCAGCAACACGTGTTTTACGATGACCCGGACAAACTATGTGGCGGCGGTGGATGCGAAGAAGAAGCTTCAAGAGATTGCCGCCAAGGCGCTCAACAGCTCGCCAGAGGATTTCGATGTGGGTAACGGGAGGGTCTTTCTCAAGTCCGATTCCTCCAGAGGCCTTACTTTGGCCGAGGCGGCTCAGCGGGCGATCAAGCTGGGCGGTAAATATAGCGGGCAAGACTTACCGAAAGATTTGAACCCGATGACGGCGCGCTCCGCGGCTGCTGTGGCCGGCCAGGGATTGGTCGGTGTAGCGAAGGATACGCTGCCGATCAAGGGACTCCCGTCCGCTTTTTGCGCCACATTCGTCCAGGTCGAGGTGGATTTGGAGACCGGCCACGTGGAGATCAAAGAGAGCCTCGGCGTTGCCGACTGCGGGACGGTGATTCATCCGAAAAGCCTGGCCACGCAGATCATGGGTGGGGGTGTGCAAGGGATTGGTTTTGCGCTGTTTGAGAAGCACGTCTTCGACTCAAAGTTCGGTCTGGCCGCAACGAAGGGACTTTATACGGCCAAACCGCCTACGTATCTCGATGTGCCGCTGGACATGCAGTGGGATGCCGTTAACAAACCAGACCCGCACAATCCAATAGGCGCGAAGGGCATCGGTGAGCCACCGTTGGGGGCGACGGCAGCCGCAGTTTTGTGCGCAGTTTCGGACGCTCTCGGGGGTGTCTACTTCAACCGGTCACCGATCACCTGTGACATGATTCTGAACGCGGCTGAGAACCGACCCCAGGAGTACAAGCCGCTAGAGGTCAATGTCTAGAAAGGGGACAGTCCCCTTGCCGGAAGGGGGACTGTCCCCCTTGTCGTTCTAGGAGGAGGTTAGTGCCATGGC
>JACPFH010000727.1 GCA_016183075.1 Deltaproteobacteria bacterium
CTCTCGGATAGCGACTCCAAAAATCCCTCAACTGGACGATTCCCTCTGTGCTCTGTGATCCTCTAGCGCCGAGAACGATCACCAAAGCGTCTCGGAGGCCAGGCGAGCCCCTTCCACCAGCGACTGGAGCTTGAGCCAGACGATCTTGGAATCCACCTGGACTCGCCCGGCGAAGGTCCCAAAGCCGCAGTCCACTCCGGCAATCATATTTGTTCGTCCCACCACATTCGCATACCGGACGATCCGATCCGCGACCAGCTCCTGGTGCCCGACGAAATTGGACGTTGAATAAATGATTCCGGGAATAATGAACTTCCCCTCCGGAAGCTTGACCTCTTTCCAGATCTTCCACTCGTGCTCGTGGCGGGGATTGGCGCCCGGGAAAGCAAGTCCCGCAGGGCCGCCTTTGAGCAGGATATCGACGATGTCTTTGAGCGGGACGTCCCGGTGGTGCGGCCCCGTGGTGCTTCCCCAGCAAATGTGCATCCGCAGCCGCTCGGGTGGGATGCCGGCAACCGCGTAGTTGAGGGCTTCGATATGCATCTCGGCGACCTTGCGGAACTCCTCCAGGGTCAGATGAGCGAATATCGTGGTGCGGCTTATCGTCAGGTCCGGACAGTCGAGTTGGAGCAAGAAGCCGGCATTCACGATGGCCTGGTACTGCCGCTTCATTACGTCCGCCAGCGCGTAGAGGTACGCCTCATCGTTTGGGTAGTAGCGGTTCCGAAGAAAGCGGGCGATTTGTCCTGGGGAGGGAGAGGTCATGAATACCTCTTCAGCTTGTATTCCCTGAATAGCGGCCTTCAGATTGTTTAGATCCGCCTCTACGGCGGGCCAGTCCTTCCAGGTTACCGGTCCCGTGCATGCCGGGCGCGTCTGAAACGGCGAAGCGAATTGGGTAAGCAGGGCTGCCAGCTCGGGGAACTCCTGGCTCCCAACGGCCGTGGGCGGCAGGCTTTCTCCCTCGAAGCCGGTGAGCCGGTCTTTAATGTAAACGGTGTAGTCCACTCTGCCTTGCTCGCCGTCATTGATGATGTCCAGGCCAACATCCGCTTGTTTTTTTACAACCTCGGCCACGCAGCGGCGCACCAAGTCGTCAAGGGCGGTTCGGTTCCGCAAACGGCCCGCCTGCTCTTCTATCATGAGCCCGATCAATTCTTTCGGCCTTGGTAAGCTTCCTGTGTGGGTGGTGAGGATTCTTCTTGTGCCACGTTCCATAAAAGCTTTACGATGCCCGCATGACGAGCTTTTCCAGATCCTCGTATGGGTGAGCGCCAACCAGCATATAGCGGCCGGCAAGAAACGTGGGTACCGCCGTGACTCGAAACGCATCGCATCTTCTCCAATCCGCGTCCACTGCCTCCTGGAAGCTCCTGCTGAGGAGCGCGTCCATGGCTTCGTCGGCAGGCAGGCCCACGGTCGTGGCGATCTCGGCCAAAACCTCGGGCTTCCCGATATTCTTCGTATCGACAAAGTAAGCCCGAAAAATCGCGTCATGGATCTCGTCCTCTTTGCCTCTGCTCTCCGCCCATTTCGCCAGCTCCTGCGCCAGACGGCTGTTGTAACTCATGGTCCGCTCGCTGCTGTAGGGGAGGCCTTCTTCGTCCATGAGGGCTTTCATGCGAGAGTTCCTGGCCGTAAGTTCCTGCGCCGAGTACCTGTCCGTAAGCGTTCTTCCTTCTTCCGGAGTTTCCGGGTGGAGAGGGAATTGAGTATATTTAATTTTCAATCCACAATTGAGCTTAAGTTTCTCAATACGCCCGGTACTGAGGTAGCACCAGGGTCAGACGTAGTCGGAAAAAACCTCAAGGGTCATTGGCTCCGGCATGATTGCCCTCCTATTCTAGGTTCCCACATATCCGGATTCTACTTTTACTTTTCACCCGAAGTCAAAGCGTGTTTGCATCAAAATTTAGGGGCTTCGGGGCTCCCTTCGCTCCACGGGACTACGCTACGCGACCCACCGGGCCTGCGCTTGGACGAAGCTTCCGGAATTCCCTCCGAAGTAGCCCACGAACGCTGTCAGTTCCGGCTTTCATCCGGCGCAGTCCACGGTCGGTACCCGCTGCTCCGTCCATGTTTCGCTCCGGGAGCCCGCTCAGCCCACAGCGACCGAGGGGAGCGCGAGCGAGGCTGTAGAGGCAGTAACATGTAGGCTGGTGCAGGCCCGGACCATTTTGAACTGTTTGAACGTTTGGAACGTTTTGAACGCCGAA
>JACPFH010000728.1 GCA_016183075.1 Deltaproteobacteria bacterium
AAGAGCTACCGCCGGCACAGGGAAACCATAGATCGCATCTCGCAAGCCATCTCCCAAGCCAAAACGGCGCAGATGCGCTACTTCTCAGCCTCACGGGATACCACAAGTCGGAGAGAGGTCGATCCTTACCGTTTGTGGTACGCCGCAGGGGGACTTTATCTCATCGCTCGCTGCCACCTGCGCAAGGATGTAAGGATGTTTGCCGTGGAGCGCATCCGCTCGATCACGCTTACGGACCACCCCTATCAGCTACCCTTGGGTTTCGACATCGAAGCGTACGTGCGGGACGCCCTGGTGGTCATGAGGGGCAGGAGGATCGAGGTGGAACTTCTCTTCTCCAAGAGGGCTGCTGCCTGGGTCCGGGACAAGATTTGGCACGAAAGCCAGGAGCTAATCCCCTTGAAAGACGGGAAGTTACGCATGGTTCTTCGGGTGGCGGATACGGAAGAGCTCCTAGGGTGGGTTCTCAGTTTCGGCGGCGAGGCACGGGTTATAAGGCCCGCGAGTTTGAGGGAAAAGGTCGCGGAGGAAGCCTACAAAGTCGCTCGCGGCTAACGTCAGGCGATGACGGTCAAGCCCAGGGCCAGGAAATCTTCGTCGAATGCCAGGCAAGGCATCTGATCGAGAAGCGTTGCGACGACAACAAATGAAACAGCGTCGCAGAACGACAGGCGCCGGCTGCTACCGCGCCTGCGGAAGATCTGCTCGGCTTCGGCGCGTACACCTGTGCCGTATTCGACCATGGTCAGATTCGGCTTGACCTCATCCAGAAACGTCAGAGCCGATTTGTGCCCGACCCGGTACCTCAAGAGCGTAACGGTCTCGCTCACTACGTCCCAGGTGGTTAACAAGATCGAGGACACGGAAGCGGCCTCGGCAGTAAGCTCTTTCGCCCTATCGTGATGGGCGTCCCTTGCATCGAGGCAGGCGTAAAAGTATGACGTGTCGCAGAAAAGGCGGTGCGGGAGCGGCATTTAGCGTATTTTCCCGCCGCCGTAGAGATACTGGTTGATGCGGCCTGAGACGTTAGTTTTTGGTCCCCGGTGCTTCGGCAAGCGGCGCATGATGTCGAGGAGCTTTTTCGCTGCCGCTCCGGGCTCAGGCTCCGGCAGGGCCGCGCGCAGCTCGGCGACCACTTCGTCTCGGACGGTAATTTCGACTTTGGCGCCCGCATCTTTCCGCACCTGGCGGACCAGCTCCGGCAGCCGCCTTCGCGCTTCGCTGATAGAGAGCTTCATGGATTGGAATGTACAAGAGCGTACAAAAGGAGTCAACCGGGGGTGGACCTCGGATGTCAAAACGGTGGACCTGATCTGTCACGGGGAGATGGTATGGTGACACCCACAGTCTGGAGGTACACGTTCAACGCCGTCATTCCCGCGAAAGCGGGAATCTAGGAGAGGAGCAGGTGAGTCCCACAATCCGGAGGCGGATAGGGGACTGGCTCCGAAGGTGCCTTTCCCCTTAAGTGAGTAACTTTGACGAATGGTTCCAGCGCGCCGCCGGGAATGAACCTTTCCCGTTGACTGACACGTTGGGAAAGAAGGAGATGAAAGAGCCGACTCACGGTTATTTTTCTTGGTATTCATGAGGTGCGATGCTACAAGCACGTAGGATAGCAGGATGGCTGTGAGCGAAGAATTGGAGGTATTGACTGAGGTAGCTCGGCGCCTTGAGCAAGCAGGAATCGCTTATATGGTGACGGGCTCCATTGCGGCCAACTTTTACACGGTGCCTCGCATGACCCGCGATATCGATATTGTAGTGGAGCTATCGGAGCGGGATGTTAGCCGATTCATTCCGCTTTTTGCGAAGGACTACTATTTGGACCCCGAAGCGGTTGACCGGGCGGTCAAGGCCAAAGGAATGTTCAACCTGATTCACACGGAGTATGTTATCAAGGTCGATTTCGTTGTGCGCAAGGACAGTCCATACCGGCGGAAGGAATTTTCGCGGAGGAAAAAGGTTTCCGTTGATGATCGATTTCTCTACGTGGTGGCGCCGGAAGATTTGATTCTCTCAAAGCTTGATTGGGCCAAAGATTCCAAGTCGGAGGTGCAAATGACGGATGTGCGAAACCTGCTTCGGTCCGTCGCAGGACTGGACCGGCGTTACCTTGTTCGCTGGGCCAAACAGTTGGGTGTCGAATCCCTCTATCGTGAGGTCAAGCGGTGAAAGACACGTCAGACAAGATGGAACACAAGTTTCGTGACATGCTTCTGGGGCGCTCCGGTGAGGATCGGCTCAAAATGGGATGTTCGATGCACGCCGCTTCACAGGCCTTGGTTAAAGCCTCCATCTCCGAGAAGGACCCGGTCGCTCTGAAGCAAGCGATGTTTCTGCGCTTCTATGGTCACGAGTTTGAGCCGAAAGAGCGGAAGAAAATCCTTGCAGCCTTGCGCAAAGCGGCCGAGCAGAAAGGGGAACAAACGGAAAGGGTGGGGGAGAAGGCCGGGAAAATTTTCCGATCGTGACCTATTACGACAAAACGGCGGACCTGATCTGTCACACTGGCATGGTATGGTGAGCCCAATAATGTGGAGGCAAACGTCCGATGCCCAAGTTTGACGATTGGTTCCAGCGCGCGAAGAATTATCCGTTTGCCGACCAGATATCGATTGGCGAGGCGCATCAAGTGTTATGACCAGTCGTGAAACCGTTCCGATCGAAAGCCTTATCCTCGTTCTCAGAGGTCAGCGCGTCATTCTCGCGGCGGATCTCGCCAAAATTTATGGCGTCGACACACGGGTACTTAACCAGGCGGTCAAGCGCAATCGGGAGAGATTTCCGGAGGATTTTACCTTTCACTTAACGCACGAGGAGGCCGCGGCTATCGCTCGTTCAAGATCACAGTCCGTGATCTTGCAACGCGGTGAGAACATCAAATATCTACCGTGAAGATGGGGTGGGGGCGGGAATGGGACGGGGCAGAAGGCGTTTGCAGGAATGGATTTCCCTCGCGTAAGATTCAGTGAAGAATTGGGGGGTGAATGCCAAACAAAAAATATCCTGTCCGTAGCTATAAAGTTACCACTAAGGAACCCGTGGTCAAAGAGGCCAAGGCTCAGCCCTACAGAAGACCATCGCAGGCGGTTTTGGCGCGTTTGAGTGAATTAGAGCGGACGCAAAGAGGTCGAATAGCAGCCATAGAAATGGGCTCGCAGGAAATCTTTCTGGGCAAAGATGTTGTAGAGGCGACACTCAAGGGGTGGAAGAAATACCCCGGCCAATCCTTCTACTTCGTGCGCATCGGATATTCCGCGGTCCATCGTCATCGGGGGGGACTTCGCAAGCGATGAGGATTCGAATTACTGGCAGGATCGTGGATGGAGAACCTCGCTTTGGCCGGGTGGAGGCGCTCTTTGAGTTTATCGTGACAGGCGAGACGTTGTTGGGGATGGAGTTTTTCGAGAGGCTCGGAGCGAGAATCGTCATGGACTGCAGGGGCGGGAGGGTAGAGGTTAGCGGACAAATAT
>JACPFH010000729.1 GCA_016183075.1 Deltaproteobacteria bacterium
GCCCTGCGTGAGGCGGTGTTCGACCGGACCCTGCGAATCAAGACAGAAGGGATTTGCTTAGGTTTCGGTTCTGAAATGGAACCCAGTGTAAGTGGCTGAAAAGCAGGAAGAAAAAAGATGGTCGGGGCGACTGGATTTGAACCAGCGACTTCACGGTCCCGAACCGTGCGCTCTACCAAGCTGAGCCACGCCCCGACAAAACACTAGGTTAATCGTTATTGGTCAATAGTCAATCGCCCCCCCTCTCCTCCAAGAGCCAGAACGCATTAAAAGCTTCCCTCACGACTCTAACCTGACTTGCACAGAATCCGCCACATGGACGGGGGAAAACGACACTTCTCAGACCCTCTCCGCAGCCTTTCTCATCAGGCGGATGGTTTCAGCGTAATCGGGGGTCTTGAAAATCCCCGAACCGGAGACGATGACGTCCGCTCCGGCCCGCACGACGCGATCGATGTTATCCGCCTTGATGCCGCCGTCCGTTTCGACGAGAAGCGGCAATTTCCCCTCCGAGATGATGGTCCTTACTTTGGTGATTTTCGGCAGCACATCCTCGATGAAGGCCTGGCCGGCAAATCCGGGAAAGACCGTCATCATGAGAATCATGTCGATCTCTCCCAGGTGGCCTTCGATCCTTTCCACCGCGACGTCGGGGTTTACCGCAATCGAAGCCTTGGCGCCCAGCGCGCGGATCGTGCGCAAGGTTGTGGACGGATCCCGGCACGTCTCGGGGTGGATGGAGACCCAGTCGGCTCCTGCCTTGATGAACTCGGGCGCATACTTGTCCGGATCGCTGATCATCAGGTGCGCATCCAAGGGGAGACGGGTTGCTTTGCGGATCCACTCGACCACGACCGGACCGATCGTGATGTTGGGAACGAAATGGCCGTCCATGACGTCCACATGGAGCCAGTCGGCGCCGGCTGCCTCCACCGCCTGGATCTCGTCTGTAAGCCGGGTGAAATCGGCCGACAGGATCGAAGGCGCGATCTTGATGGACTTTGTCAACCGCTTTTCCTCATTCGCGCGGCAAAAAAACCTTCGGTATCGTGCCGGTGCGGCAGCGCCATGAAATAGCGTCCGCTGACGAGCTGTCTTGCGTCTCCCGGAAGGTGATCTGCGGCATCCTCCAGGACGAAAGCGGGGTGCGGGCACAAGAAATTTTCCACGGTCTCTTCATTCTCCTCGCGCGTGAGCGTGCAGGTTGCGTACACGAGCGTCCCGCCCGGCTTGGGATCGAGTAGGTAGCCGACGAGCTGCGATGCCTCCCCTTGCACGTAGAAGAGTCCCTCATCAAACCCGGGCAGGCGCTGCACGCCAAAGCAGCTTTCCACACGGACTCCTTGGGGAGACCAACGTGTAGGGGTCGCCTCTAGCCCGGACTCGACCAGACGGCCGAGCAGAGCGTCCCTCGTGCCTTTCAGGAGGTTTGCGCGCAGCGTGAGCGGCGCCTGTTCGTTGTTGGCTTGGAGCAGCGCTTCTGTCTCTGCGCGACCGAACTGCCCGAGCCACCTTTTCACCAGCCACTGCGGATGGGATCCAATGACGGCAAGATAGCCTACGAGGTCGTCGTCGGGGTTGGGGTAGGAAACGCGCCCTTTCTCGCTCAGGAACTTTCGCAGGACGCCGTTGACGAAGGCCGCTCCTCTCTTCCCGCCGTATCTTTTGGCGTGCTCGACGGCCTCGTTGACGGCAGCATAATCGGGAACCTTGTCGAGAAAGAGGATTTGAAAGAGAGCCAGTCGCAAAACACTTCTCAGGTGGGGATCGGTTGTGCTCAAAGAGCGGCGAAGATAGCGGGCAAGGTGCCAATCGAGCCGCGAGCGCCAGCGCAGCGTGCCATAGACAAGCTCGGTGAGCAGCGCGCCGTCGCGCGGGGAGAGCGACGATTGCTTCAGCGCGCGGTCGAGAAGAAGATCTGCGTAGGCTTTTCTCGTTTCGACTTTGTGAAGAATGTCGGCCGCCAGCTCCCGGGAGGTGTTTTTCCCGATCGGATCAGAGGCCTTCGCCGGCTTCAATTCTCGCCCCTTTGATGAACTCGGCCGCCGGCATGCGTCTGCGATTTTCGAGTTGGACCTCCTCCAGCCTGAGGAGCTTATGGCCCGTGGCGACGCAGAGTCCGGCTTCGTCGACCTTCACGATCGTGCCCGGGGGCTCGTCGGTTTGGCCATCCATGACGCTGGCGTGGTGTATCTTGAGCCACTTCCCGCGCCAGTAGGTGTAGGTCGAAGGCCAGGGATGGAACCCCCGCACCCGCCGTTCCAGGACCAATGCCGGTTCGCCCCAGTCGATGCGGCCATCCTCTTTCTTCAGCATCGGCGCGTAGCTCGCCTCCGCTTCGTTTTGCTCTTTCGGACTGATTGCTCCTTCTTTGAGCAAACGAATGGTTTCCAGCAGCAGGCGCGCGCCGATCGGGATGAGCTTGGCTTCCAGTGAGGCCGCCGTCTCGTCCGCAGCCAGCGGAATTTCCGCCTGCAAGAGCACGGGGCCGGCGTCCATTTTTTCTACGAGCCGCATGGTGGTCACGCCGCTCTTCTCTTCGCCGTTTACGATCGCCCAGGCCACCGGCGCAGCCCCTCGATATTTGGGGAGCAGCGAATAGTGGACGTTCAGGCAGCCGCCGGACGGAAGTTCGAGGATGGTGGAAGGAAGGATGCGCCCATAAGCGACAACGACGATCAGGCGCGGCGCCCAACTCCGGAGCGTGGCAAGCAGGTCGGGATCGCGCATTTTTTTCGGAGCGACGACCGAGATCCCCCGCTTCTCAGCGCTTTTTCGGGCTGGCGAGGCGATTGTTTCTTGGCCCCTCCCGGCGGGCCGGTCCGGTTGCGTGACGACCCCGACGATTGGGTCGGGGCCGTTGAGGAGTTCTTCCAGGGTGATCGCCGCGGCTCTCGGAGTCCCCATGAACACGATCGGCCACGGCTCGGACATAACACTTCGCAAGAATTCAGAAGCCAGTATTCAGGAGTCAGAATCGCCAACCCGCTCTGAAATAATTCTCAATTCTGGCTCCTGGCTTCTGGATACTCTCTTCAGATCATCAGACGGGGATTTTCGCGCACGGGTTTTCCCGCGCGCAGTAGCTTCTTGAGCCTGCGCGTGTAGAGATCGCGCTTCAAGCGGCTGATGCGGTCGCTGAAGAGTTTTCCGTCGAGATGGTCGATCTCGTGCTGCAGAGCCACCGACAGGAGCGCGTCGGCGTCGACCTTCACCTCCCTCTCTTGGTCATCGAGACCCACCACCTGCACTCGCGCCGCCCGTTTGACCTCCGCGGTGAAGTCAACCACGCTGAGACAACCCTCCTCCCAAAATACCTCGCCCTCGGCGCGGCGGATTTCAGGATTGATGAGCTTCAGGAGATTTTTGCCGGGGTTCTCATAATCGATATCGACGACGATGATCCGCTGTCGGACGCCGAGCTGGTTTGCCGCCAGTCCCACCCCGGGGGCCGCGTACATAGTATCCACCATGTCCCGAATCAAGCGTGCGGTTTCTCCGGTAACGGCTGTCACCGGCAAACATGCCTGCTTGAGGATAGGGTCGGGATATTTGACGATCTCGCGGATGGCCATTAATCTTTTTTCATAGCATATTGTAAGGATCGACATCAATGAAGAGCCGGGTCTTGTGGGAGCGGGGAAACAGCGCCCGCGCCCGCTTCGCCAGCCCCAGCACGGACGGGCTGTTTTCTCCTTTGAGGAGAATCTGCCAGCGGTAGCGGCTGCGCAACTTCTCGATGGGCGCGGGAGCGGGGCCCAGGATCTCGACCCGCTCATGAATTCCTGGCCCGTCATGTTGGCGTAGCGCGTCGCCCAATAACTGCGCTTTTGCTTTCGCGTCTTGCGGCGAGGGTCCCTCCAGGCGGAGCCCGACGAGGCGGCGGAAGGGCGGGTAGTTGAGGGCGCGGCGAAACTCGATTTCCGAGGCGAAAAATCCTTTGTAATCGTGGCTTGTCACATAGCGCAGGGCGTAATGATCGGGCGCGAACGTTTGAATGATCACCTGGCCTGGCTCTTGCCCCCTTCCCGCCCGTCCTGCCACCTGGGTGAGAAGCTGAAAGGTTTTCTCCGCGGCGCGGAAGTCGGGGAGGTTTAGCGACAGGTCCGCGAGGATCACGCCCACAAGGGTTACGCCGGCAACATCGTGGCCCTTCGTGATCATCTGGGTCCCGACCAGGATATCGATTTCCCCCTTCTGCCAGCGCCGCACCAGGCGCTCCTGAGAACCCCGCTTGGTGGTCGTGTCCCGGTCCATGCGCGCGATCCTCGCCTCGGGCATCAAGCGGGAGATTTCTTGCTCCACCGTTTCCGTGCCAAAGCCTAAGGCGGTTAGCGATGGATTGCCGCAGCCCGGGCAGAGGTCGCGCACAAGCTCACGGAAACCGCAGTGGTGGCAGTACAACCCGTGTTCTCGCAGATGCAAAGTCAGGCTCACCGAGCAATGAGGGCAGCGTCGGACATAACCGCACTTACGGCACTGCAAGAAATTGGCAAAGCCCCGCCGGTTAAGGAAAATCAGACTCTGGCGGCCGCGGGCGAGATTTACTTGCAGCGCTTCTTTCAAACGAGAGGAAAAAAGACCGACGACCGACGACCGGCGACCGGGGACTCTTTCCCGGTCCTCCGTCCTCCGTCCTCCGTCTCTTGTCTCCCCTCGCATGTCTACCATCTCCTCAGACGGAAGAGGCCTTTGCTCGACTCGTTGGGATAGCTCTAGCAGGCGATAGCGGCGCTGGCGGCAGTTTTCGAAGCTTTCTACTGCCGGAGTTGCCGAGCCCAGGATAACCGGACAACCGATAAGTTTTCCGCGCACCACCGCCAAGTCCCTGGCATGATAGCGCAGTCCCTCCTCCTGTTTATAAGAAGAGTCATGCTCTTCGTCGACGATGATGAGCCCTAGATGGGGCAGCGGCGCGAAGACGGCGGAACGGGCGCCGATGACCACGTCAACCCGGCCATCGAGGATACGCCACCATTGGTCCCAGCGCTCCGACGGAGTAAGCGCGCTGTGGAGGACTCCGACACGGCTCGGAAAGCGCTCGTCGAGCCGATCCAATAACTGGGGCGTGAGAGAGATCTCAGGAGCGAGGATCAGGCTTTTTTGGTTCGCTCTTCGGACAAGTTCCATGGATCGAAGGTAAACTTCGGTCTTGCCGCTGCCGGTTACGCCGCAGAGGAGAAAGGTCTCAAAGCCTCCCGCTTCGATTCGAGCGCCGAGGAGAGCCATGGCTTGCTCCTGCTCGGGGGTAAGTGTAAAGCCTTGAGGGGAGCCGCCATGCTGCCCCGCGCCATCGGCGGGCGGCGTTGCAAGCGCGCTTTCCAGGCCGCCCATCGACTTGCGACTGCTCATGCGCTCCTTGATCTCCAGCGCGCCCATGGCGCTTAGCCGCTCAAGCGCGCGGTTAAGCCTCTTCTCCGGCACGATTCTCGCCAAGCTGCGGATGGTTAGCCGGCCTTTTCGCCGCCGCACCTGTTCGAGGATCTTGCGCTCGAGCTCACCCGCCTCGGGAAACGCTCCAGGTTTTGCCGCGAGAACTCTCAGGCTGTGGACACGAAGCGCAGGCGGGAGGATCGTGGCCAAGACCTCGCCCACGGGTGCCAGATAATAGTGGGATGCCCAGTCGATAAGCTTGAGCAGTGAAGAGTCTAACACCGGCCTGTCGTCCAATACGGCGAGGATTTCTTTGATTTGTTGGCGCGGGGTTTGGGCGAGAAAGTCTGAAACGATGCCGGCCACTTTGCGCTTTCCCAACGGGACCAGGACTCTCATCCCGATCCGGAGACTTTTTCGCAGGGCGGGTGGAATGGCGTAAGTGAGAGGCTCATTCAACGGAGAGGGAACAACAACTTGAGCAAAACTTCGCTCTCCTCCTTGCATGGGCGATTTTTACCTACTGACAAGCGGAAAAGCAATATTGAGTTTTCATCCCGGTGCCGTTCGGGGTCTTTTTTTGGCAATCGAGTGCCGAAAAA
>JACPFH010000747.1 GCA_016183075.1 Deltaproteobacteria bacterium
ACAAGGCTGATAAGCCACACTGCTACAACAACCGACTTCTGGAATACAGGAAACTTACGCATGTCGGGCCCCCTTTCGGAAGTGGTTGACCTATGCTGGACGGCGGCAATTCTAGTGGCAAGACGGTCACGCTGTCAATCATGGAAATTGCCCGCGCCTGAAGTTCGGTTTCATCGAGGCTTCTGCGGGTTGGGTGCCCTTTCTCATCCATATCTTGCGAAGGCTTTTCCGCGAGCGATGGAAGTTTTCCAACAGCGTCGACCTCTTCCGGGAATACCGGCTGTTCGTGGCGTGCGAGGCGGACGAGGACGTTCCCTACTTGGCGAAGTATACCGGCGAGGATCATATCCTCATCGGCTCCGATTACGGCCACAACGATCCATCGGAGGAGCGCAATCTTGTCGCTACGATGAGAGCGAGAGAGGACATTCCGAGGCCTTTGACGGAGAAGATCCTGTGTGAGAATCCCCGGCGGTTCTATCCTCTCTAACAGGGTGCGGAAAAACTCTCCGTCCACCCTTCGACGGGCTCAGGGCGAACGGAGGATGCCTTGAAATCATTGAGTATTTTCCGTTCATGCTGAGCTTGTCGAAGCATGAAAATCGCTTTTTCCGCAGGCTGCCAACCACCCCTGGGAGCGCTTCATGGATCCTCCCCACGAGCGGATTCACTCGTGTTAGCGAGACTTCAGCGCTTCGAGGACTTTTTCTGCCGTGACGGGCAACGATTTGATCCTCACCCCTACCGCGTCGTAGACGGCGTTTGCGATGGCCGCGGCGGTGGGCATGATCGCGGTCTCGCCGATGCTCATGCTACCGTAGGGGCCGCTTCCGGTGTTGGACTCCATGACGGCGGTTTTCAGGACCGGGATGTCCCCGATCGACGGGATCTTGTAGTCGCCGAAGTTGGCGGTCACGACCCTGCCCGTCTCATCAACTCGAAGCTCTTCCATTTTGCCGTAGCCCATCCCCATGATTACCCCGCCGTCGATCTGCCCCTGGTGCCCGAGCGGGTTGAGAACTGCGCCCGTGTTGTGCGCTGTGGTTAGCTGGCGAACGCTGACCTCGCCGGTCTCGGAGTCCACCGCCACTTCGGCCACCTGGGTCACCGTGGACGACTCGGGACCTTCCATCATGTTGTTGTAATGCCCTTCGGCGATGATCGGCCCTCCTTTGGCCCGGACGATGTCGCCAAAGGAGATTTTTTTCTCCGCCCTGGCGTGGCTCACGCCCCCCGGATGGAGAATCAGTTGCTCGGGAGGAGCTTCGATAAGCTCACTGGCCGCCTTGAGAATTTGCTCCTTCGCGTTCTTGGCGGCTTCGTAGGCCGCGCTGCCGTGCACTCGAGTGCTGCTGCTGCCTCTCACGCCCGTATCCATGATTACCTTCGATGTATCGAGGGGCTCAACTCGGACATGCTTGAAGGGAATTTTTAGCTCCTCGGCCACGATCTGCTGCATGATCGTATGGGCTCCCGGCCCGACCTCCATGACGGCGGAGGAGAGCGTGACGCTCCCGTCTCCGTCGACTTTCACAAAAGCGTAGGACTCACCACCCTTGGAGACCCACTGAGCCACCGCGATCCCGCGGCCCACGTTTTTGGGTTTGGGCCGGTGATAGCCGGAAACCTCCAGCGCCTTGCGCAGCGTCTCTTCGACCTTCACATGGGAAATCATGTGCCCCAACGGGGAGTCGTCGCCGTCATGCATAAAATTGCGCCTGCGGAATTCCGCCGGATCCATGCCGAGCTCCCGGGCGACGAGATCCATCTGGCTTTCGGTCGCGAACACGCCCTGTGCGTGACCGGGCGCCCGCATGTACCCGCAGGGAACCTTGTTCGTATATACATAATCCTCTTCGATGAGCGCATGGGCAATCTTGTAAGGGCCCACCGATTCGTGGGCCCCCACAAGAAAACCTTGCGGCCGGTAGGAGCCGTACGCGCCGCTGTCAAACACGAAGCGGATATGATGGGATACGATCTCCCCGGTTTTTTTGACCCCGGTTCGGATCGTGATCACCGCGGCGTGGCGTGGATTGCCCGCCATGAATTCCTCGTTGTAGTCCACCAACATTTTTACCGGGCGGCCGCTTTTTTTGGACAGGACATAGCACAAAGCGATATCATTGGCATCGCCCTTGCCGCCGAAATCGCCGCCGATGTAGCAGGGGTGGACGACGAGTTTCGTTGGCGGTACCTTCAGAGCCGCACCGACCTGCCCGCGCAGGGCATAAGGACTTTTCGTTGAAGCCCAGATTTCCGCGCCGCCATCGTCGTTGACCTTCACGAGAAAAGCGTGGGGCTCGATATAACCCTGGTGGGCCATCGATGTTCGGAAGGTGTTCTCGATGACGCGATCCGACTGCCTGAAGCCCGCCTCGATGTCCCCTTTCTTCCATGCGAGATGGACAAACACGTTGCTCGGCTCCTTGATCTCGTAAAGCAAGCCGCCGTAGCTCGGAAGCTCGGGATGTAGAATCGGCGCCGACGGTTTCAATGCCTCCAGGGCATCGGAGACCGGCTCCAGTTCTTCGTATTCGACTTCGATCAGATCCAGCGCCTGCTCGGCAATCTCTTCGCTATCCGCGGCCACCGCCGCGACTTTTTCACCGATGAAGCGCACGACACCGTCGGCCAGGATCGGCATGTCGATAATTTTTTTGCCGATCTTCGAGCCTTTTACGTCCCGGCCGGTAACGACCGCTTTGACCCCCGCGCACGCCTCCGCTTTAGCGGTGTCGACGCGCTTGATGCGCCCGTGGGAGATCGGGCTTCGCAGCGCCTTTACCCACAGCATTCCAGGAAGGATTTTATCCGCGGCGTACTTCGCCAGTCCCGAGACCTTTTCCTCTCCTTCGACCCTCGGAGCCGGCGTTCCCAACACACGGCCTTCCTTCATCGCTTCACCTCTAAAAGTCAGTGTTTACCCCGATACGAGGCTGCTGCCTGCTTAATACTTCTCCGAGCTGGCCGACATCCACAGGCACTCCATCTTTGTAGGCAATGACCTGATTCGAATACGGAGAGACCCGCCCGCCCGGCGCGAGGATTCCAACGAGGTTCAACGGATCAGCCGAAAAAACAATCACCGGAACGGAATCCGGCGCAGAGCGGCGGACCTGACGAAGCTTATCCACCGCCTGCGGCAACGCGTATTGCTCGCCGGCGAACCCGCCGACAAAGCGCCCGCCGCGAATCTCGCCGCGAGCTTCGAGGCGGCGGTAAACCTCCGTCAATAATCGCCAGCGGGGAAGTCGCGTCTCGCGCGCTAAAAGCTCGCGCATGACTATGCCGTAGCGCTGCAGAAGCTGGCGAGCTGAAAATTCCGTGGCGATCTCCGGTTTCACTGCTGCCTCCCGCGGCCCTTCCTGGCGCCATAGCGACCAGCGGCCAAGCGGTAGCAAGCGCTCCGGTCCGCGCCGGCCGGAAATGAGCCTCAAACGTCTTCCTTTCCCGCGCCGCTTGATGTCGGGCGTGAGCAAGACCCGGAGGCCGGCAATTCCATCGCCGGTAACCACGCCGCGGGCGACAAGCTCCCAGAGAGCTTCCTCTGCCTGGCTATTCAACAGGCCGGTGGCGCGCGCGATCTCGGTCAAAAACGATGCGCCGCGCTCTGCCAGGTAGCGCGCCACGTCGCGCGCAGCCGTGGACAGGTCGGGTAACTTTTCCCACGTTCGCCTTTCCGCATCGAGAAAATAATCGAGGTTCTCCCGCAGCACAAAAGCGATGGGCGCGACCCTGCTCGGAAATTTCGTCCGTTGAGCTTTTGGCTGCGCTCCGCTCACCGTTTCCTCTTCGGCGCCGACGCCGCTATCCGGGCGTAGCCTTCCCCACGCGACCACGCCGCCGAGGCAGATCTCCTCCAGGTGTGCCGGATCATACTCGGCCATGCGCGAGGGCAAAACCTGTTCCTCCCAGGCGGTAGCGGGAAGCTCCAATCCTTGAAGCTGGCCGATCACTTCCAAAATCCCCTCTCGTCCCCGCAGCCGCGCCGAGGGCCGGACATGCTGCCAGACGAGCAGAAACCGAATGAAGTCGGCCGGGCTTACCGGCTCGATCTCCCGTCTAAGCTGCCCCAGCGTCAAGCGATGAATCCGGGCAAGCAGCGCCCGCTCGCACCACTCGACTCCTTGTTCGTGGGTTTGCCCGGGCGTAAACCGGCCGCGCAGCACGAGCCCGGAAGCCTCGAGCGAGACAAGCGCCCGTTCGACCTGAGCCTCAACAAGGCCGAGGGTGCGTGCAAGATGAGCTGCGGTCGTAGGGCCGGAAATTTCCAGCCACCCTTGGAGCACGTAGCGCATCGCCTCTTCTTCGGTTACGCCGGCACTTTTTTGATCGAGCGCGAAGGTGACCTGGGGTTCAAAAACAGGCTCGCGGAAGATCGCGCGGGCCCAATGAAGCCTTTCGGCAGCGACATAAGCGCGCCTCTCCTCTCCTCCGGCGGCTGAACGGTAGCCCATGACGGTCGCCCTCCCCGCCCGGATAAGCTCCTCGGCCAGAGTTGACCACTCAGCGTCCTCAGCAGGCAGAAGGCCAACGCTCAGTAGGAAATCATGCAGCTCATCGGCATCCCGGATGTCCGGCTTGGCCTGGCTTCGAACCTTCTCGATTGCCTGCGGGCTCAAAGCCCCGACACCCAGGGAAAGCTCCGGGTCGATGCGCCGCAGCGAGACGGCCCTCGCCCTTCTCTCTTCGAGCGGGGCATCATCGAGGAAGGCATACGGGTTGGCGTTCAAAATCTCATGGGCCATGAGCGAGGGTGCGGGCGTATCCACGGCAATCATGCGGACGCTGCCGTGCTCGATTTTCTTGACCACGGCTTTGAGCCCCTCCAGATCCATCGCCTCATGCAAGCAGTCCTTCATGGTTTCGTTGACGAGAGGGTGGTCCGGAAGCTCCACCGGGCCTGAGCGGTTGTCCTGGCACATCACCTGCTCGGGAAAGACCGCGGCGAGAAGCTCTTCGGCGCGAATCCGCTGGATCGCCATAGGCACTTTTTTTCCTCCGCTTTGGCGCACAACCGCCAGCGCGCGGGTAGCGTTCCAGCGCCACCGGTTCGTGAACATCGGGGAGGCCAGCGCTGCCTGCACGAGATCCTTTTCCACACGGGAGGAGCTGACAAAGGAAAAAACATCCTTCAGGGGGAAAGAATGCTGCTCCGCAAGGGAGATCACGACACCGTCATCGGTGGCGGCGGCTTGCAGCTCCCGGTCGAAGCTCACGCAGAAGCGTTTTCTCAGGGCCAGCCCCCAAGCCCGGTTGATCCTGCCGCCGAATGGCGAGTGAAGGACGAGCTGCATTCCGCCGGCCTCATCGAAGAAGCGTTCGGCGACCAGGGTTTCCATCGTGGGAACGCAACCTAGGACGGCTCGGGTATCCCGGAGGTAAGCGATGACCTGCCCGGCGCCTTCAGGCGGACAACCCGTTTCGTTTGCCAGCCAGGCGGCCGCGCCCGAAGAATCGTCCAGGCGAGATTCGATCTCGTTTCGCAGCTCGCAGACCGCCACGGAAAGCTCCCATGTCCGAGCGGGCGCTTCCCCCAGCCAGAAGGGAATGCTCGGCGGAAGTCCCTGGGCATCCTCCACCCAGACTTTGCCGGGCGAGACTCGCCGGATACGCCACGAGCGATTACCCAGAAGGAATATGTCGCCGGCCAGGCTCTCGATCGCGAAATCCTCGTTGACCTTCCCGATAAAAGTGTCCGCGGGTGTTTCGATGACATCGTAATCCGCCGTGTCCGGAATCGCCCCGCCGTTGGTCACGGCGATGAGCCTTGCTCCCCGCCGGGCTCTGATCCTTCGGTGGACGAGATCCCGGTGGAGATAAGCGCCCCTTCGCCCGCGCCGCGCCGCGATGCCTTCCGAGAGCATCTCAAGGATGGCTTCGTATTCCGCGGCCGTGAGGTTGCGGTAGGGATAGGCTCGCCGGATGAGGGAAAACAGTTCCTCCTCCCGGATACCGGCGGTCGCCTCACCGAAAAGAGAGAGCTGCCTTTTCGACCGCGGCGTCAAGCTCGCCGCCGTGGCCACGATTTGTTGCGCGAGAACGTCCAGCGGCTTCTCCGGGACGCTCAGAGCGTCGAGCTCGCCGTTGCGTACGGCGCGGATCGCAGCCATGCACTGGAGCAGGTCATCGCGGGTGAGCGGATAGAGGATGCCTCTCGGGATGGTGCCGAGGGCGTGGCCGGAGCGCCCGACGCGCTGGAGCAAAATCGCCAGGGTGCGGGGAGACCCGATATGACAAACCAAATCCACATGTCCGATGTCGATTCCGAGCTCGAGGGAGGCCGTTGCGACAACGACCGGAAGCGCTCCCGATTTGAGCCTCTCTTCGACCTCCAAGCGCGTTGTCCGGGACAGGCTCCCGTGATGGGCGCCGACTTTCCCTTCGCCAATGCGAGAGCTCAGTTGGTGGGAGACCCGCTCCACGAGCCTTCGAGTGTTCACGAAAACAAGTGTCGTACGGTGCTCTTTGACGTGGCCGGCGATACGATCGTAGATCTCAGCCCAGATTTCCTGCCTCGTGATCGGGCCCAGCTCCATCTCGGGAAGCCCTATGGAAAGGTCGAGAGAGCGGCGATGACCGAAATCTACAATGGCGCAGTCGGGATGTCCGCCGGGCAGGAGACCGCCGGCGCCGACCAGGAGGCGGGCGACCTCTTCGATCGGCTTTTGCGTTGCGCTAAGACCGATGCGCTGCAGCCGCCTTTCCGCCAATGCCTCAAGCCGCTCAAGGGAAAGCGCCAGATGGGCGCCCCTCTTGTTCCCCGCCACCGCGTGAATTTCGTCGACTATGACCGTGTGCGCGCGCCGGAGAAACTCGCGGCTTCGCTCGGCGGTGAGCAGGATATAGAGAGACTCGGGCGTGGTGATCAGGATATGGGGCGGCCTCCGCACCATGGAGGCACGCTCTCGCGCGGGCGTATCCCCGGAGCGCACCGCAATTCTGATCGGCGGAAGGCTGAGCCCTTCGGCTTCAGCGAGCTTGCGAATCCCGGCCAGGGGATCTTTCAGATTCTTCTCGATGTCGTTTCCGAGGGCCTTAAGCGGCGAAACATAAACCACCTGGGTTTCGTCGGGTAGTTTCCCCTCGAGCCCCCGTCGCACCACGCGGTCAATGGACCACAGGAAAGCGGCGAGCGTTTTTCCGGAGCCGGTGGGAGCCGAGATCAGCGCGGCTTTTCCCTGCGCGATCTCCCTCCATCCCATCTCCTGCGCCGGCGTCGGCGCAGAGAATCTCTCTGCGAACCAGCGCCACACCAGAGGATGAAAGGGAATCTTCATTACAACAGAGATATTCTTACCGGCAGGCGAAACGAAAAATCCTCTTCGCCGGAAGAAAGCTTGAGTCTTCCGGTCCCGGCGAGATCTCCCGCGATCTCGCCACGCTTCCAAACGCTGCTCCCCAGAGCGGAAAGAAGCGCGGAATGGTCAAGCCTGACGGGCATTTGCAGGATGTTCCGTTGATTTCCGTGCAGGGAAAAGGCTTCTCGTTCCCCGAACCCCACTACCCGGCCGTGAATCTCGAGGGCATAGCTCAGCTTGTGGAAGCTCAAATCGAACGGTAGCGGCTGCCTGATGGCAACATTCATGTTGACCGCGCTCTGCCTCAAGCCGACACTACCGATGCTGATTCTTTCCAGTTCAACAAAACGGCCCAAGACATCGGTGAGAGGCTCTTTGAACCGAACGTATGGGCGATCGACTCTACCCCTCCAGTCCGCCTGCCTCGGTCCATACGGGGTGACCAGTGAGCCGGTCAAGCGGTAATCGACCCAGTCGTGGCGGATTCTGTCGAGAAAAGCCGGTTGAATTCTGCTGTACTGTATCGTTCCTTCGACGCGGGACAGCCCGCCGGGAAGAAGAACGAGGGGAGAATCAATTTGGGCGGGTACCGTGGATCCGAACAAAAGCAATCTTCCGCGGAAGCGTGAGCTCGAATTCAAGAGTTTGGGAGCATGCGTGAGGAGCTCGATCCCGGACCGCGTCTCTTGGACCGGACCGATCGTCATCTCCGCCGGCGCG
>JACPFH010000732.1 GCA_016183075.1 Deltaproteobacteria bacterium
CAAAGTCGGTGAGGGGACAACTTTTTTCGTTAATCTGCCCGTCCATTATCGAAACCATCAAGGGGTATAAGGATCGCCCTCAACTCCATGAAGAGGATCCTGGTCGTTGATGAATCTCAGGCGGTTCGCGATACCATAGCCTTTGTGTTAAGGCGTGACTTTTTAGTTGCCCATCGCGCCCCTCTTGCGGACTTCCGGCTGCTAGCTCCCGAAGAGACGGAGATCGATCTCCTCGTTCTTGGCGTTCCCCCCGGTTTGGGGAGCGGTTCCCCGGCACTAAAGATCATCGCGGCCCGAGTGCCTTGCCCGCTTCTTTTGTTGGTAACCTCAAGGGCTTTGGCGCAAGGCCGAGAATCGTCGGGCGGAATCGATTACCTGGCCAAACCGTTTCATCCGTACGAGCTAAAGGAAAAGGTCACGCGGCTACTGGGAGAGGCCGCGCCGCCCGGCGTGATTCCTCCTTCTCCGTCTGCCGGCCGCCGGACCGAGATTTCCCGTTACCTCGATTTCCCGTATCTTCCCGCTTCGACTTCCCGGCAGGCTAAGAACTTCGCTCTCAGTTCCCTCCCCATTCTGATTCTCGGCGAGGTGGGGAGTGGCCACGAAAAAGTCGCCCGCGCTTTGCATTCCCTCAAGGCCGATGCTGGTTTATGGTTCGCCGCTTATGCCCCGGAGGTTGTTGCCGGCGGCCTTCCGCAGGGAGTAAAAAGATTGTTGTCGGGCGAAGGCGAGGCGCTCGGGCGGTCGACGCTGTTTCTCTTTGGGCTCGAGGCTCTGGACCTGGGGGCGCAGGCGTCGCTGCTCGCGGTTTTACAGGAAGCCCAAGCGGGTGGACAGGAAATCTGGCTCCTTTCCGCCTCGCGCGCCGACTTAGTGGAAAAGGTCTATCGAGGCGAGTTCTTGGATTCCCTTTATTATCGTTTGGCGACACTGGCCCTGAGGCTGCCGCCGCTGCGCGAAAGGCAAGCGGATCTTCCAGCGCTGGCGGCACGGCTGGCCGAAGACTATGGCGAGCGGCTCGGCTGCGGGGAAGTTGTGCTTTCGCCGGAGGCGACAGAGCGCCTATCGAACTATCTCTGGTTTGGGAACCTGGAAGAATTGGAGACGGTGATCGCCCGGACACTGGCCGCGCGCCGAAAAGCCTTGGTCGAGGGTTCGGACTTGATCCTGGGGGAAGAGGAGGAAGTGCAGGCGTCGAAAGCTTCCTCTCGGGAGTTTGGGGGCGATAAAGCCCGGGAGCGTTCCAACCCCGGCGAAAAGGAGTTCGCCGGCCCCCCCCGCCTGGCTAACGGAGACTATCCGGACATCCGGGTGCTGATCAACGAGCTTGCCCATGAGCTCAAAAACCCGATGGTCACAATCAAAACCTTCACCCAACTCTTGGACGATCGCTACGATGATGAAGCGTTCCGTGATCGCTTCCAGGAAACAGTTGGCAACGATATTGACCGCATGGACGACCTGCTGGAGACCCTGCTGGATTTTTCCCGTTTCAACCATCCGGCCCGCGAACGAGTTTTGCTTTACGAACAGCTACACCGTATCTTGGACGAGATTCTCCCCGAATGCATCAAGCGGGAAACGGCGATCCGCTGGGGGAGGAAGGAGGAATCCACTGAAGTATTCGCCGACAGGGATCAATTGCATTACGTGTTCACCAACGTGCTCCGTGCCGTGTTGAGCCAGGTCAAGCGGCAGGGGGAAATTCAGGTCGAGGTGGGAGGGGAGGGAACAGTCGCGATCGCCTACGTGCAAGAAGGGGGGCAGATGAACTCGCTCACGCACTATCTCGAGCTTTCTTCGCTCCCTGGGGAAGAGGCGGGTCTGCCGCTTCGGATTCTCCTGGCCAAAATTGTGCTGCAACGCCTCGGCGGCGGTCTCGCCGTGAGCCGACTCGAAGGAGACAGAATACTGATTCGCGCCGACTTGCCGGTCTCGTGATCGGGAAGCGCCGGCTATGAAAGGGAAGATGAATTCAGCAAGTCTCTTAATTGTCGATGACGAAGCCGGGGTGAGGGAGTCGATCCGTCTCATTTTCGGCAAGCAACTGCGGGTGGTCGAGGCGAGTTCGAGCGATGAGGCTATCCGCAAGATCCGGCAGGAAAGTCCCGACGTCATTCTGCTTGACATTCTGATGCCGGGGACCGACGGCCTGGAGACTCTGAAGCAAATCAAGGCCATCCACCCTGAAGGGCAGGTGATCATGCTGACGGCGCTGAACACCGCCCGGACGGCGTTCTCGGCGAAAGAGACCGGCGCTTTTGACTACCTCACCAAACCGTTCGACGTCGACGAGTTGCGACTCCGAGTGGAACGGGCCATGGAGAAGACCCGGCTTTTCCGCGAGCTTGAACAGCTCCGAGAGGAAGTGGGGCGCAAATTCGGCATCGAAAACATCGTGGGCAAGTCCAAAGCGATGTTAGAGATCTTCAAGGCGGTGAGCATCGTGGCGGGCAAGAAGAGCACGGTTCTGATTACCGGGGAAAGCGGCACGGGCAAGGAGTTGATTGCTCGGGCGATCCATTACAACAGCGAGCGGCGGTCAAAGCCCTTTGTCGTGGTCAATTGTGCTGCGTTGCCGGATACGCTCATTGAGAGCGAGTTGTTCGGCTATGAAAAAGGGGCGTTTACCAACGCCTATCAGCGAAAAATCGGCCACTTCGAGATGGCGGACGGGGGAACCCTGTTTCTTGACGAGATCGGGGAGATGGGTTTGGGGACGCAGTCCAAGCTGTTGCGTGCTATTGAGACTGAGACCTTTACCCGCCTTGGGGGAACCGAAGAAAGCACGGTCGACGTCCGGATCATCGCCGCTAGCAACCGGGCGCTCGAGAAGCTGGCCAAAGAGGGGGGATTCCGGGCCGATTTGTTCTACCGTCTGAACGTCGTCTCCCTGAACTTGCCGCCGCTCAGGACGCGACGGGACGACGTCCCGCTACTGGCGGATCATTTCCTGCGCATCAAGGCGCGGGAGAACTCCATGCCGTCTCTGAGCCTTTGTGCGGAAATCGTCGATTGCTTCATGAGCTAGCCTTGGCCCTGTTACGTGAGGGAGCTGGAGAACCTGATCGAACGGCTCACTGTTTTGTCGCCAAATGAAACGGTACTGCTTTCGGACCTGCCTCAGACCATGCGCAACCAGGACCAGTGGGCGCCTTTGCGGGATGACGTGCTGAAGGGATCTTGCCCCTTGAGCGATGCGGTGGACGAATTTGAACGCGAACTCATCCTGAAGGCCCTGCACAAGAGCGGCTTTAACCGCACGAAGGCGGCTTCCCTGCTGGGAACCAGCCGGCGGGTGCTGCGTTACCGGATGGAGAAGCTTAAAATTGGTGACTCCGATCCGGCGCAGGATGAGTCAAAAGTGTCCAAGTAGGGAACAAATTCGTCTCTACAAATCCCCCCGTTCATCTACTATATCTGGGATCTCTTAGCTAAGGGCTCCCAATATATCGCCGCCGGCCGTCAGGGTGTTCACTTCTTGTCCACCCCGTACTTCCATCCGTGTCGGTTTCCGTTCCTAAATTCATTACTTGGCATTTCCTTTCCCATGGCATGTCAATTGCACACCGAAAAGCCGACCTCTGAGAGCGGCGCCATGATGGATAAACCGAATATTCTTGTCATCGATGATGAACTGGGGCCAAGGGAGTCACTGAAAATGATCCTGAAGCCCTATTACAACGTCTATACTGCGGAAAGGGGAGGCCAAGCAGTCGAGATTCTCGGTCAGATTCCGGTCGACCTGGTAACGGTAGATTTGAAGATGCCCGGGCTTCCGGGCATCAAAGTCTTGGAAAGGGTAAAAAGCCACGATCCCGATATTGAGGCGATCATCATTACGGGCTACGGCTCCATGGATACCGCAATCGAAGGGTTGCGTCTGGGCGCCTTCGATTACATTTCCAAGCCTTTCGACGTGGAGCACGTTCTGGATTTGATCCGACGCGCGCTCGAGCGAAGGCGGGCTCGGATCAGCCTCAGAAAGCTGAAGTCAGAGTTTCTCAGCAACGTGTCCCATGAGCTCAGGACCCCCCTCAGCGTGGTCGTCGGATTCGTCACGCTGCTCCTGGACCAGTTGATTGGGAAGCTAAGCGATGAACAGTTGAGGGTGCTCGAGAAGATTTATAAGAACTCCGAAGAGCTTCTGGAAATGATCGACAACGCGCTCTACTTAACCTCGCTCACGAGCGGCCATCTGACCCGGTCCGATGTGGAATTCGATATCGGCGCGATGATTCGGGAGACCCTCACGCGCTACGAAAAGGCGCTGGAGCAGAAGGGAATCCAGATCGCGATCCAGTGCCCGCCTCAGGGAATCCACATCCGCAGCGACCATTCTAAGGTCGCGCGCATCTTTCAGAATCTCCTGCATAACGCGATCAAGTTCACGCCCAAGGGGCAGATCACAATCAGGGCGCATGCGTCCCTCAACCGGGGAACCGTCGATTTGGAGATCGTTGATACGGGGGCGGGTATCCCCCTGGAGCAGATCGAGAACTTGTTTCAGCCCTTTCGCCGCCTCGATGACTCACCGGCGCGCGAGTTTTCCGGCTTGGG
>JACPFH010000765.1 GCA_016183075.1 Deltaproteobacteria bacterium
AGCGACAGTTTGAAGCTGAGGAGAAAGAAATTAACTTTATCCGCTATAATCCGAAGGGATTCTCAGCCGATCAGGAGGACGAAGGGCGACGGTGGCTTTCCGCGCTCACGGATCTCTTCACTCATCCCACCGTTCCCGACGAGGTGACAAGCCGGG
Source organism: Deltaproteobacteria bacterium (assembly GCA_016183075.1). GTDB lineage: Bacteria > Desulfobacterota > Binatia > UBA9968 > UBA9968 > 2-12-FULL-57-22. The sequence continues at coordinate 157 of JACPFH010000765.1, forward strand.
CCGGAAACCTGCTCTATCGACTATTTGCCTGAAGTTTTGTCTCAGCGGTCCAATAAAGAATCGAAGAGAAGCGTCTGCACATAAGGCCGGGCCAGCAACCTCTGTAACCGGCGCTGAGATTTCCACTGCGCGAGAGTATGTCTCAGGCGCCGCTCTTCGGGTCTTAAGGCTGCCGTGCCGTGTTCCACGTGATCGATATAGTGCATCGTTTCGCTGACGGGAAGCATCTTCACCCGGTATCCTAGCTCCGAGAGGTTCAAATACATCGATTCCCCTGAGCTCAATCGATTTCTCTGCACGAAGCTCAGACCGTGTCGGCGCAGCACGTCAAGCCGATACAGCGCGCAGAAGTCTCTCGGGTAGCTCCGCCGCTCCCGCATGACTGCCGAGCTGTCCCCAAGCCACCGTCTGCGCAGCCAGAGCTTAAGCTTCTTGGTGTCAACGGTTCTTCTCCACCAGGCATAAAAAGGCGATGGCATTATTAATTTTTCAGTTCCCGAAGCGGCATAGTGGCTGTCTGATTCTATGGCGTCAACAAGCCGCCCGAGCCAGCCGGCGCGCTTCACTACTACGTCGGTATGCATCGCCAAGAAGAAATTGGCGCGGCTCTCTGCGGCGCCAATGTCCAGCGCCTCGGCAAACGCCAGGACCCGGTTTGCGCGCACTTCCCCGCGCTCGATCAGTCGGATCCAGGATAGCGATCGCAAGTAGTCGAGGGAGCTATCCCTGGAACCGTTATCTACGACGATGACCTCGTAGGGAATATCGGTTGTGTATTTACGAATGGAGCGCACGCAGAGCATGACAAGCTCTTTGACCTGCCAGTGCGGGATGCAAATAGTCACCCTGGGCGCCGCCGTCATAGCCGTTCTTATCGGATCGTTTATTTTCTTTGCGGAGCAAGGACTTCCGGGTTGAGGAGATTGGTCGGGCTTCCGTCCATGAAATTTATAATGTTGTTCATCGCCAGCTCGTAGCGCTGGCGCAAAATCTCCACGGTGGCATAACCCCGGTGTGAGAGCAGCACGATGTTGTCGAGGCGACGGAAGGGGTGATCCAGCGGCAGCGGCTCTACGTCGAAGACATCGAGGCCCGCTCCGCCGAGGCGTTTTTCCTCAAGCGCGCGCAGCAGCGCGGCCTCGGACACGATCGGTCCTCTTGCCGTGTTGATCAGGAACGCTCCCGGTTTCATCAGGCCGATCTCTTTTTCGCCGATCAGACCGCGCGTCTCGGGCCGCAAGGGGACGTGAATCGTTACGATGTCGGATTCCCTGAGCAGAGTTTCCAGCGAGACGCGCTCCGCCCCGACGGCGCGGGCCTTCTCCTCGGTGAGCGTCCGCGACGTCGCCAGCACCCGGGTGTTGAAAGCCTTGGCGATCAGCGCCACCTGCGCGCCGATTCTTCCCAGCCCGATGACGCCGAGAGTTTTTCCCTGGAGGAGTCGTCCGGCAACCGCCGGCCAGGCCTCCTCGCGCATTCTGCGGTCCACCTGGGGAATCTGCCGCAGAACTGCCAGGATGAGCCCGAAGGTCAGCTCCACGGTGGAGACGCCGGAATCGTTGGGCGTCACGGCGACGGCGATGCCGCGCCGCGTCGCGGCGGGGAGGTCGAGGTGAGCGATGCTGTGCCCGGTTTGGGCGATTAGCTGGAGAGCCGGCAGAAGGGACAACTGCTGCTCCCCGAATCGGGTGCGCTCGCGCATGAGCAGGACCGCGTTGACCTCTTTGAGAGCGCGGCCGAGCGTCTCGTTCGATGCGAGCCGCTCCCGCATAACCTCGACATCGGCGCGCGCCCTGAGCGCTTCAAACGACGGGACGCTCGAAGCCAGCCCTTCGTAGTCGTCGAGGATCGCCACGCGGAACGGCTGCGCTTTCATCGTCAATCCGAGCCGCCCCGGACAAAGTCCACGATCACCCGATCGAGCTCGCGGGCGTGCTCTCTGAAGACGTAGTGGCCCGCGCGGTTGAAGACGTGGAATTGCGCGCGCGGAACTGCATAGGCAACGTGCTGGAATAGCTGGTGGCCGAGAATAACGGGCGCTGACGGATCGTTGAGCCCCCAAAGAACCAGTGTCGGGGCCTTCAGGCGCCCGTCCCGGATCATGTCGAGGGTTTCGTACTTTTTTTTCTTCGCATCGGGAACGAACTGGCGTTGCAAGAGATGCTCCATCCTTGTTCTCGCCTCCTGGATCTTCGGCAGCCGCGCGATGCTGAGCATCTGTTCGACGAAGTCCCGGGTGATATGCGCTTTGGAATACGAGTTGGCCTCGGGCTCCCGCCGCACGAACTCTTCGTTGGGAGCCGGGGGAGGATTCTCGTCGAGCTTGGCGTAGAAGTTGGTCGGGGTAGAGGGATGATCCGCCGCCAGAGTGTTCGTATCCACAAGCACGACCGCCTTGACGAGCTCCGGATGATCACAAGCAATCCGAGCGGCCGGTAGCGCGCCCCGGGAATGGCCCATGAGCACGGCCCTCTGGATGCCTGCGACACGCACAAACTGGCAGACATGCTCGATCGTGTTCGTCATCGTGTAGCCGGCGTCGCTCTTTGGGTTGTCCGTATGGCCCTGGCCGATCTTATCGAGCGCATAGACATGGAAATGGGAACTCAGGTCGTCAAAATTGAGGTTCCAGTGGTACGCGTTGTAGTACGACCCGAAATGGCCGCCGTGGATGAAAACGAGCGGCTCTCCCTTTCCCGCTTCGAAATAGCGGGTCTTAATGCCGTCGACGTCGATAAATTTGGGATCTCTCATGGCTCAACTCCCTTATAGGATCCGGTGCCCTGGTTTTGTGTGATAAGTACATTGGCTCAGCGTTCTATTCAATAGCAGCTCAAAAAGTTCTTGAGCAGCGTTTTCCCATCCTCGGTTAGAATCGATTCGGGGTGAAATTGCACGCCTTCCACCGGATAGCTGCGATGGCGCACGCCCATGATGACTCCGTCGGAGGTCTGCGCGCTCACGGTAAGCTCTGCCGGCAAGCGGTCGGGATCGATGACTAGAGAGTGGTAGCGCATGGCGGAGAAGGGATTTTCGAGCGAGCGGTAAATGGTTTTGGAGTCGTGGAATACATCGGACATCTTGCCGTGCATGATCGACGGCGCCCGGATGATCTCGCCGCCGTAGGCCGCGCCGATGCACTGGTGTCCCAGGCACACGCCGAGGATCGGTGTCTTCTCCCCGAAGCGGCGGATGACATCACAGGAGATGCCCGCCTCCTTGGGCGTGCACGGCCCGGGAGAGATGACGATTTTTTCGGGTTTGAGCTCCGGGATCTCTTCCACGCCGATCTCATCGTTCCGGACCACCTTCAGCTCCGCCCCGAGCTCTCCGAGGTAGTGATACAGGTTGTAGGTGAAGGAGTCGTA
>JACPFH010000104.1 GCA_016183075.1 Deltaproteobacteria bacterium
GCCACGATGACCTGAACTCGCTCCAGCGCCAGATCAAATTCTTCGCATAGGATTCTTCTGACCTTCTGGGCGGTCACGTAAGTTTCCGCAGGTATGGTCAGAGCGGTAATTTGCCGGTAAAGAAGCGGGGGACTGTAATCGCGCGGCCGGGTCCTGAGATACCGGGTGTGAGCGGAAGCCCGTTCGACCCAGGTTGTGCAGTTCTGCGTCGGCGCAACCAAGTCCATATGAGGAATAATCACCTCTTCAACCTTCATCCCCAGCGATTCCAAAACCCCGACGGCCCGGGCAAACGCCTCTCTGACCTCCCGCTTCGCGAGCTTGTCGAAATAGTCCTTGATAATGCCCACGGTAAGCCCGCGAACGCTTTGGCCGATGCTCGCGGAATAATTGGGAACCGGCTCATCCGCGCTGAGCGGGTCTTGAGGGTCGCGCCCCGCTACCGCTTGCAAGACCAAGCCACAATCCTCCACCGTCTTGGTGAATATCCCGATGTGGTCTGTCGAGTCTCCCCCGGTCCCGGGGACATCTCCGAACCGGCTGATTCGACCGTAAGTCCCCTTTAGGCCGACGACGCCGCACATCGCGGCAGGGTTTCTGACCGATCCCATATTGTCGGTTCCAATGGACCCGAGACACATGCTGGCGGCAATTGACGCCGCAGAGCCACCGCTCGACCCGCCCGTGATCCGCTCCAAATCCCAGGGATTGCGAGTGGTCCCGTAAAACGGATTGATCGTCGTACCGCCGCTCGCCCATTCGTGCATGTTGGTCTTGCCCAAAATAATGGCTCCGGCTTCTTTGAGCCTGGAGACCACGCTGGCATCGAAATCCGGCATCCACTCCGAAAGGATTTTCGATCCCGCCGTTGTCCTCATGCCCCGCGTCGCCAAATTGTCCTTTATGGAAAAGGGAATACCGTGGAGAGGACCGAGGTACCTGCCTTCGGCGATTTCCCTTTCTGCTCTCCGCGCGTCCGCGATCGCCTGCTCCGGCGATAACGCCACGTACGCATGCACGACCGGATTGAGCCGGTCGATCCTGTCGAGCAACAGCCGCGTCCACTCCACCGGCGATACCTCACCTGCCTTGATACGCGCCGAGAGGTCGGCGATAGTCAGCGTCTCCAGGTCTCCCGGCGTCATTTTTTAACCCTCCGATCTACTTTCGTCCAAGGCATGATCCCCGCCAGATCGATCTCATGGAGAGGTTGCAACATACGCCTGACCTCTTCCGCCTGGGCCGCAACAAGCTTAATCTCGTCCGCGCTCAAGCCGAACCCGTATTCGGCATTGAGCCTTTTAATGGCTTCTTCCATTGTAGATCTCCACGATTGACAATAAATCTCTGGCTACCTTTTGATAAGGATAGCGTTAATCTTCTTCGACAACTCGGGCCCTCTTTTCAGGATAAAGTCTACATCCGGCATGATGGTCTTATGCTTGGAAGCGTACTTGGCTGCGGGAGTTTCCGGCCTGAACATGGAGGTCGTGCTCTGATATCTGAGCTGAATGTCCTGCCCTTCCTTGGTCAGCATTGCCGCCGCTACCAGGGCCGCGGCATTGGCATGACGGGCTCCCTTCGGAATCAGGAGAATATTGACCCAGAGAAGTGCCGGCTCCACCTGATCCGCCACGTCTACCGGTGCGCCGAGGCTCTCTTTCGCAGAGAGTGTCCGTTCCCGATGTTGTCCCCAAGCCAGCGGGGTCTCGCCGGAAACAACCCGCTCGTGGACCTCTGGAAAGCGGCCCAATTTAGGATTAAGTTCCATCAGTCTTTTCAGGTAGCTAAGTGTCCTTTCTTCACCCCAAGCATTAGATTGAGCGAAGAGCAACCACGGCCCCGGATAAATCGGCAGCCCGAGCCGGCCCTTCCACTTTCGGTCGAGAATATCCTCCCAGGTTTTCGGCACTTCCTGGGTTTTGACGCTGCGGCTATTGTATGCCGGGACAACGAACCCGGTGTGGCTGATCAGGGCCAGTCCGTTATACTCCAGATCCTGAGCCTTGACGTGGGGGAAGAGTTCGCGCCATGGCACGGCTTCAATCGCCTTCTCCCTGTAAAGCGGCGACCCCGATTCAGAAATCTGGTACATCAGATCAAAGGTTGGCGGCGCGTTGGCCTTGATCTCGGTTAACGCCTTCGTTACGGAGGTCGGAAAACTCAGCGCATTATCCAGCTTCACGCGGATCTTCACGTCGAAATATTTCTCGGTGACTGCCTCCATGTCTCGCAGCATGCCTGCCGTGCTTAACGAAGTGGCCGGATCGGGCCCCTGATAGACGACTTCTCCCTCTTGAGCGGCTTTTTTAATCGTGTCGGCAAGGCTTGGCTTTGCAGGACCGGCCGTGAAACCTATGCCGGCAGGAACAACGGCAAATAGCGCTACGCTCGCCACCAACCCCAACAGTTGTTTTAAAGAGCCAAATTTCGTCATCGGTGCTCCTTCCCTTGCTGCTCACATTTTTCTATATATGCCTCGCCGCCACCCTCACTTCTTAATCAGAATGGAGCTTACCTTTTTCATCATCTCAGGTCCCTTCTGCAAGAAGTAGTTCGCGTCGATGGTAATCACTTTGTGGCCCGCGACGAATTGGGCCGCCGGCGTGTTAGGCCGATACATCGAGGTGAGGTTCTGATATTTGAGCTGAAGCTGCTGCCCTTCTTTGGTGAGCATCGCGGCCGCCAC
>JACPFH010000733.1 GCA_016183075.1 Deltaproteobacteria bacterium
GCTATGTCATTAAAGAAGTGCTCGAATGAGCACCTCTTTCGTTAATCGTTAATCGTCAAACGTCAATCGGGGGAGGAGGGACGAATAACGATTTACGATTGACGAATAACGAGCGGCGCAGCCGCGTTAACGTTTAACGAAATGAGGCTTGCAGTTTTCGCCTACCATGACGTCGGGTATGAATGTCTCAAGGTCTTGCTGGCATTTGAGGAGACGATCGTTGCAGTGGTGACCCACGAAGATGATCCGGAGGAAGAAATCTGGTTTCGTTCCGTTGCCGACCTGGCTCGCGCTCGCGGCGTTCCGGTTTATACCCCTCGGAATCCCAACGCGCCGGACTTTATCGAACTCATGCGCAATTGTTCTCCAGATTTGATCCTTTCCTTTTACTATCGTCGTCTTTTGTCGGAAGAGCTGCTCGCGATTCCCCGGTTGGGTGGTATTAACCTTCATGGCTCCCTCTTGCCGAAGTATCGCGGCCAGGCGCCGGTCAATTGGGCTATCATCAACGGAGAAGCTGAGACCGGGGTTACTCTCCACTACATGATCGAAGAAGCCGATGCCGGAGATATCGTGGCGCAGAGCCCGGTGCCGATAGGTGAGGAGGACACGGCGCTTGATCTTTACAAAACGATCATCGCCGCAGGCGCGGAGCTTCTCCACGAGACGTTTCCGCTGATCAAGGAAGGCACAGCGGCAAGGATTCTCCAGGATTCCCGGCAGGCGACGAAGTTCGGCCGGAGGCGTCCCGAGGATGGAAAAATCCGGTGGGATTCGCCGGCCCGCTCGGTGTATAATCTTGTCCGGGGCGTGACCCATCCGTATCCCGGGGCTTTTACGTTTTGGAGGGGAGAGAAACTCTACATCTGGCAAGCAAGGCCGTTGTCTGGAGCGATCAATGATAGGGGCGTGCCGGGGACCGTCGAGGCCGTGGAAAAAGGTAAAGGGATTTGGGTCAGAACAGGGGATGGCTCTCTTCTTTTGACTCGCACACAGCTCGAGGGGGAAGAGGAGGTGCCGACGGACGATATGGCGGTGCGCTACGGAATCTCACCGGGAACCCGGCTAGGGGAATAGTCAATGGGCAATGGTTAAGGGTCTAAGGTCCAACGTTCAAGGTTCAAGGTCAAGCATTGCACATTAAATGTTGAACGGAGATGCGAACGATTTACGTTTGACGATTTACGATTGACGTTTGGCGATATGCGGCTTGCTATCCGAGTGGACGTGGACACAAACGTCGGGATGCGTGAAGGGGTCCCAAGGTTGCTCGAATTGTTCAGAGAATACTCTGTTCGGGCGAGCTTTTTCATAAGCTTTGGTCCCGATCATTCCGGACGAGCCGTAAGGCGGCTTTGGCGCCCGTCTTTTCTCTTGAAGATGATGCGGACGAACCCGGTGCGGCTTTACGGTTTTAGGACTCTTCTTTCTGGCACTCTCCTTCCGTCGAAGCCTATCGGCGAGGGAGAGCCCGAGCTTTTGCGGTCGATTGTGGCGCAGGGGCACGAATTAGGTATTCATGGGTACGACCATGTGCGCTGGCAGGACCGCCTCGAATACATGGCTGAGGGCGAGATCGAAGAGGAATTGAGAAAGGGTGCGGCGGCCTACGAACGTGTCCTGGGGGTTCATCCGGCGAGTTCCGCCGCGCCGGGATGGAGGTGTACGCCTTCAAGTCTCGCGGTCCAGGATCGTTTAGGCTTTCTTTACGCCAGCGACGTGAGAGGATTATATCCTTTTTTCCCGGTCGAAAACGGAGCGACTTTCAAGACGCTCCAAATCCCAACGACGCTGCCCACCATGGATGAATTGATCGGCAGGGTAAAAGATAGCCGTCGTGCCCTGCTCTCATGTCTCCGCGAGGGCCTTAATGTGCTCACGGTCCATGCGGAAGTCGAGGGGCGCGCTTATCATTCTCTTTTTGAGTCCTTTCTTGAAGAGGCTCTTGCGAGAAAGCCGGTGATCCGTCCCCTCCTCGAGGTCGCGAAGTCGATCTTTCAGGGAGACTTGAAAGCCATCCCGCATCTTCCCGTGCGCAGGGGGAACGTGCCGGGGCGAAGCGGCTGGGTCGCTTGCCAGGGACCTCTTTTATGAAGAGCGTGACGGTAAAAAACGAGGCGGGCCCGGAATGCCGGATCAGGAGCGACTTTCTTCCTCTCTCGCGCCCGTCCATCGGAGAAGCCGAGATAGAAGAGGTCGTCTCAACGCTGCGCTCCGGATGGATTACCACGGGTCCGAAGGTAGGCCGGTTCGAGAAAAAGTTTAAGGACTATCTCGGAGTTCAGGAGAGTGTGGCTGTTTCTTCGGGAACGGCCGGACTCCACCTCGCGCTCCTGGCGGCCGGCATAGGTCCGGGAGACGAGGTGATCACCTCGACAATGACTTTTGCTGCTACGGTCAACACGATTGTACTCTGCGGCGCGAAGCCGGTTTTGGTTGACTGCGAGCGCGGTACTCTGAACCTTGATATCAAGGGTGTGGAGGCAAAGATCGGAGAAAAGACCCGTGCTATCGTTCCGGTCCACTTTGCCGGCCAATCTTGCCCTATGGATGAGCTGCTCGAAATTGCGAGAAAGTATCGCCTTTTTGTTATCGAGGATGCCGCTCACGCGCTGGGAACGGAATATAAGGGACGCAAGATAGGGACGATCGGCGATGCTACCGTCTTCAGTTTCCATCCGATCAAGGCCATTACCACCGGCGAAGGGGGCATGATCGTCACGCCTCAGGGCGAGTGGGCCGATAAGATGAGACTGCTAAGGTTTCACGGGGTA
>JACPFH010000734.1 GCA_016183075.1 Deltaproteobacteria bacterium
CCCCAAAGTTCTTCGAGTCGCCGATCACGGCCGCAGCCGGCGCGGTAGAGCTGATAGCGCACCGGGTTTTTCAGGTGGAAGTCCTGGTGATAATCCTCAGCCGGGTAGAACTGTGAGGCCGCAACAATTTCGGTCACGATGGGCCGCTTGAAACGGCCTTGCAGAGCCTTCTTGGATTTTTCCGCCAAGCGCTTCTGCGTTTCATCATGATAGAAGACCGCCGTGCGATACTGGCTCCCTGCGTCGCAGAACTGCGCGTTGGGCGTGAGCGGATCGATATTCCGCCAGAAGACTTCGAGCAGTTTTTCGTAGCTTATTTTTTTCGGATCGTAGTTAACCTGCACCGATTCGGCGTGGCCGGTGGTGCCTGTGACTACATCGTCGTAGGTCGGCTTCTTCTTGGTGCCGCCGGTGTAGCCGGAGGTGGTCGAAAGAACGCCATCCACTTTGTCGAACAGCAACTCCACGGACCAGAAACAGCCGCCGGCAAAAGTGGCCTTGGCAGTCTCTGTCCCCTTGGTATTGCGATCAGCCCCGTAGGCGGTCCCCCCTAAGGTGAAAAAGATGATAGTCAATAACTTTATTAGATTTGCGCTCTTCATAAATCCCCCTCGATGTCCAATATACCCTGGCTGCAGTTAGAACTGAATTAGGCCTCTGAACGTTCCCGCTCACCTATTGCCTGCTGCCTCGAGCCTCCCCCCTGTTTCCTATTGCCGAGCTGCGGGATTCACGGCACCCTTTTTTCGCAGCGGACAGACCGTAAGTTGCACTCCCATCGCCCGTGGAAGAGCTTCAGGGACGCAAAAAAGGAGGCGGGAGTCTTTCCGGGAAAGCCACGCTTGGCGCTGCTACCCGTCGAGCTCGGGATAATGCCGAAAGATGTCTTGCTGGTTGAAAGGTAAGCGCCGCTCGGACGACAGGTAGGCGGCAATCCGGGGCCGAGTCGAAACGCGATCGCGCAGCGCCACCAACCGCGGATGTGTGCGCTCCAGCCTCGCCATCGCGCGCGGAAAGGCGTAGCGCAAGCCTTCCATCATCTGGAATATCGATAGATCGACGTAGGAAACCGCCTTGCCCACCAGATAGCCGTTCCTTTTCGGACTGCGCCTAAGCACCTGCTCGAAGTAATCGAGGAACTTCGGCAGCCGCTCTTCCCTGAAGTCCTTGGCGCGGCGCTTCGCTTCACGCTTCTGCTCCTCATAGTAGAGCCCGCCCGAGATCGGATGATGGGTGTCGTGGACTTCGGCAACCCAGTCGGCAATCGTGAGCTGCAACTGATGCGCCCATAGACGGCTCGCCTCGTTTTTCGGGACCAAGCCGAGGCGCGAGCCAAGAAAAAACAGGATGTTCGCTGTTTGCCCGATTACCAGGCCGCCAGCTTTTAGGAAAGGCGGCGCGAACGGCGGGTGATCTACCGAGCGACCTTCCAGAAAGCGCATCAGTGTGGGAATGCCCCCGCCGGCGCGCTTCGGCAGGCGGGCGACGTCCGCGTAGTCTACGCCCGCGTCTTCCAGCGCAAGCCGGACAAACTCGCCGCGGCCCTGAATCTCGGGCCAGTAATACAGCTCGTAGCGCATGGGGTTCTCCTCCGCCACCTTGGGGTCGCCCGTGTCAACGTACTCGGCGCCTCGTACCCGGAACCTTCCGGAGGAGCTCTTAAGCGAGCACTCGCTCGATCGCCTCGATCAGGCGCGTCTTCGGCGCTGCTCCCACGATCTGCTCTCTCACCTTGCCGTGCTTAAGGATGATGAGGTTGGGGATACCCCGAACGCCGTACTGGGTAGGGGTCACTGGGTTTTCGTCCACGTTGAGCTTGGCGACTTTAAGCTTGCCGGCGTAATCCCGCGCCAGCTCCTCGATCACCGGCGCAATCGATTTGCACGGCCCGCACCATGGGGCCCAGAAATCGATCAGGACCGGCAGATCCGAACGGATCACCTCCTGCTCGAAATTGCTGTCGCCAACTTGGGTGATCTGTGCCATCGCTTGAATCCTCCTCAAAGGGCCGCCAGAAACTTAAGCAGCGTGCGCACCCCAAACCCGGTCCCACCTTTGGGACAGGTCGGCGTGTCCTTCTCCGCGAAAGCCGGGCCCGCGATGTCGAGATGCGCCCAGTGAACATCTCCGACGAACTCCTGAAGCATCAGGGCCGCCGTGATGGCGCCGCCGTAGGAGCCCCCGACGTTCTTAATATCCGCC
>JACPFH010000730.1 GCA_016183075.1 Deltaproteobacteria bacterium
ATGAGAATCTGCCCACTACCACTGTCAACGATTCCTGAAAGGCGGTTGCCACTGACTTCGTTCTGAGTCCCGAACATCTCGAGAAGGCTATGGATACCATCAAGCACAATCCCGTATCCGTCGTTGTCGCGAACCGTGGCATTCGTCAGCGTGATCACGCTATCTTCCGCGACGGTCTGAAGACCATGGCGGAGGTTGTCCACTACCTCAATGAACTCCACGTTGCCCGCTACTATGCTCCCGCGCGTCGACAGAATGCCCCCGCCCTTGCAGCCTTTGCGCCGGCCGTTATTGTTGACCTTCGCCCACTGCGTGATCGTCACGGTTTGCATGGCCCAGATGCCCCAATCACAGTTGTCGAGAATCTCGACGGCCTGCAAAAAGACGTCCCGGTTCACAGCCGTCGCCTCAATTCCCGATCCCTCGAAGTTCTGGATCCGTACGCTTCTCACCGTGACCTGCGCTTCCACGTGTAGACCGTCGGCCAGCCCCGCAGTCTCACTCCCATCCAGAACCACCATCGCGCTTACCGGCTGCGTGGAGCCATCGATCACCACCGCGTCTGTAATCGTAGGAAGCGCAGTTTCCGGCTGAATGGTGGGCACGTCCGCGCTGGGGATGGCAAAGATGACGGTGTCCTCACCCGAGGTGGCGTTGGCTTCCTCAATCGCCGCTCGCAGCGTGCACTCGGGCTGGTCGTCGGCGGTCCGCTTTCCGGTATCGCACACGCCGTCGCCAGGCTTGGTATCACTGGTGTCGCCTGTCGAGTTGACAACCAGCCCTATCAGCGCCCTTGCTTCCACCGCATCCCGCACCTCCTCATCAGCCGCGTCCAAGAACGCTTCAATGGTGGTGCTCATCATCGCAACGGCGCTCGCACTCTCAGGGGTCATCTCGACCGTGATGGTCTCACTTTCTCCCGGCTCCAACTCTTTTGTCTCGTAGCCAGAGTGGATTGCCTCGGTAATGTCGGTCGCGCCAACCTTGTAAACAACCTTCCACCCGCTCGAGTCGGTCTCTATCGCCTTGAGCACGAAGGTCTGCGCCTGGTCGCTGTCGTTCTCAACGCGCACATCGAAGGTGGCAGTCTTCCCAACTTTGACCGCCTGGCTCTCGATCTGCTCGCCGGCCGGCGTGGTCTGGTAGACATCGTTGAGGGCGTACGCAGACTCCGGTTCGCCGGTCTTCTTGATGAGTAAGTCAGGCTTGGGTTCCTCCTCCTTGCACTTCCCCGCGCTGCCGGCAGCGAAGATGGCCTGGATTTCGCTTGCACTGAGGGCGCGGTTGTAAATTTCAATTTCATCTAACAAACCCGTGAAAAACTCTGTTCCATCCACGCCGGTACAGGTACTTTTCCCTGCTTCAAGACTCGCGGAATTCCCAATGTTTGTCACGCCTGAGGTTGTACCGCTGGAATCTAAAACACCATCAATGTAAAGGGACACCCTTGTTCCACTACGAACAATCGCCACATGATGGAAATTACCGTCATTTACTGATTTTGTACCGCCAAAGTTTATGTAGTTAGTTCCTGCGCTATCCTGGTCTAACTCCACTTCTATTTGGCCTTGCCTCAGCAAGCGAATATCCCAAAAGTTGGTATCGGCACAAACAGGCCGTTTTCCCAAGATGCCTTCTATAGCAATGTTTGGTCCAACTGGGCCGCTTGAGATAGTGTTGATCCAAAAGTCGATAGTAAAATCCGAGGTACCGAAATTACCTACGGTACTACCAAACGTTACAAAATCATCTACCCCATCAAAACTGAACGCCTGCCCGACAAAGCCAGCCGCAAACGTGGCACCATTCTGGAGCGTGCCATTATTCCCGTCAACGATATCATTTGCATCTCCATCACCAGGCCACCAACTGACCAGCCCGGAGGGAGGCTGCACGCACATCTGCGCACTCGCGTGGCTGACCAATGAAAAAAGCGCGAGCAGGGCGAATAGCGAAGTCAGCACCATCTTCCGGGAAGTCCTGGACCCCATGGCTCACCTCCTATCAGACTTTTAGGTACTCAAAATTTGGTATTGTATCCGGCCAGTTTTGCTCCCTGGAATCCTGCATCGTGTTAACCCGCACTGGAGAACGACTCTCTGACTTCTACGTGATTGCTGTGCTCTTCTTCGTACCTGAAAGAGGTGACAGCCATCACCGAATAAGCAACCGGGCACCGCCAGGCTAGACCTAACCCTAATCCGAAATAAATTTTGGCCCCTACATGA
>JACPFH010000731.1 GCA_016183075.1 Deltaproteobacteria bacterium
ACAGCCTGATGATCGGCGGGGAGCCTGAGGTGGTCGAACGGCTTAAGCCGATTTTTGAGACTCTAGCGCCTGCTCCAGACAAGGGTTGGGGGCGCGTTGGGCCGAACGGTGCTGGCCACTTCGTCAAGATGATTCACAACGGCATTGAATACGGCATGATGGAGGCCTTTGCCGAAGGCTTCGCTCTGATGCAACGCAAGACCGAGTTTAAGTTCGACCTCCGCCAGATCGCCGAAATCTGGCGCCACGGAAGCGTCGTCCGCTCCTGGCTCCTGGACTTGATTGCCAAAGCCTTGGGCGAAAAGCCGGACCTGCACGGCATCCGACCTTATGTTGAGGATTCCGGCGAGGGCCGCTGGACGGTTTTGGAAGCAGTCGACATGGGGGTTTCAGCTCCTGTCATCACGCTCTCCCTCCTCCAACGGCTGCGTTCCCGGGACCAAGAATCTTTCGCCGACAGACTCCTCGCGATGATGAGGCACGAGTTTGGCGGCCATCCGGTGAAACAGGAGGAATAGCCTTGGCCTCAAGCATCGACCCTTGCGCCAAGAAGGACCCTAAATTTGGATGCATCCAACGCAGAAAGATTCGTCGACAGACACGAAATCAAGGGCTATAATTACTTTTGTTGATCCCCAGGCTTGGGATGCCAGAGCTTGGCGGATCGCACGAAAGAACGGGAGAGCGTAACGATGAACCGGCTAAAAGCGCTGAAAGAATTTGGCCAGTCGATATGGCTCGACTACGTCCAGCGAAGTCTCATCGCCAGCGGGGAGCTTGGCCGGCTGGTGGCGGAAGACGGGCTGTGCGGCGTCACCAGCAATCCGACGATCTTCGAGAAGGCCATTACCGGAAGCCGTGACTACGACAAGCAACTACAAGCGATCCTCGCCGGCAACACCCGCGCCGAGCCCGCCACGCTTTACGAGCTGTTAGCCGTCCAGGACATTCAAATGGCGGCCGATGTCCTGAGACCGGTGTACGACATCACCGCCGGGGCGGACGGCTTTGTCAGCCTCGAGGCCTCACCGCACCTGGCTCACGATACCGGCGGGACGCTCGCTGAGGTCAGACGGCTGTGGCGGGCGGTCGGCCGGCCCAATGTGATGATCAAGGTGCCGGCCACGCCGGAAGGCATTCCCGCGGTCGAGACGCTGATTGCGGAAGGAATCAATATCAACATCACGCTCATGTTTTCGTTGCGCCACTACGAGGCCGTAGCTCGGGCTTATTTGAGCGGTCTGGGGCGCTGCGCCGCGCCCGAGCGGGTCGCATCGGTCGCCTCTTTTTTTGTCAGCCGCGTCGACACTGTTGTTGACCGCGCGATCGAGGAGATTGGCACCCGCCAAGCTCTGGAGCTTCGGGGCAAGATCGCGATCGCAAACGCCAAGCTGGTCTACCGGCGCTTCCGCGAGATCTTCGACGGCGAAGCCTTCTCCCCTATGCGGCGCAAGGGAGCCCGGGTCCAACGGCCGCTCTGGGGAAGTACGGGGACAAAGAATCCGGCCTATTCCGATGTCCTCTACGTCGAGGGGCTGATCGGACCCGACACGGTCAATACATTACCGCCAGCCACGCTGGATGCCTTTCGCGATCACGGGCAAGCGAGCCGCGCCACCGTAGATGAGGCCTGGGATAAGGCCGAGTCGTGCCTCGAGCAGCTAAAAGAGCTCGGGATTGACCTGACCGCCGTGACGGAGCGACTCCAGAGCGACGGCGTAGCCGCCTTTGCGGCCTCCTACGACCAGCTTCTGACCGCGTTGAGTGAAAAACGCAAAACTATCATCGCTCGCCATCTCGATCAGCAAAGCCCGGGCGTCCGGGAGGAATAGGGTTGGCCGCCATTCCTTCCGGAACGATGGGAGCCCCCGAGGCTTGCACGGTGGTGATCTTCGGCGCCTCGGGTGATCTAACCAAGCGAAAGCTGGTCCCCGCCCTGCACAGTTTGGCCGCGGCCGGTCAACTGCCGAGAAATTTTTCCGTGGTGGGCTATGCCCGGAGCGGACTCAGCAACGAGGAGTTCCGCCTCAGGATGCGGCAGGCGGTCAGCGAGTATGGTTCCTGCACGGCAGGAGAGCGCTCCGCATGGGAAAAATTCGCTCAGGATCTCGTCTATGTTCGCGGCGGTTTTGAGGAGGAGGGCTATCGCCGTCTCAAGGAGACTTTGGCCGCAATCGAGGGCAAGAGCGGTTCAACCAAAAACCGGATCTTTTATCTTGCCACTCCTCCCGGCCTCTATGCTCCGATCATGCGCCAGATCGCCGCTGCCGGCCTGGCGCGCAAGGACCAACCCGGCACGGGATGGACACGGGTCGTCATCGAGAAGCCTTTTGGAAAAGATCTTGAAACCGCGCGAGAACTCGGCCGGCAGGTGCACGAGGCCTTTGACGAGAGACAGGTCTATCGCATCGACCATTATCTGGGCAAAGAGACCGTGCAAAACATCTTGGTCTTCCGTTTTGCCAACGCCGTATTCGAGCCGATCTGGAACCGCCGCTACGTCGATCACGTGCAGATCACCGCGGCGGAGAGCATGGGGGTGGAACACCGCGGCGGATATTACGAAAAGGCGGGGGTTATCCGGGACATGTTTCAAAACCACCTGCTCCAGCTTCTCTGCCTCACCGCTATGGAACCCCCCATCGCTTTCACGGCCGATGCCGTGCGCGACGAAAAGGTCAAGGTGCTCCGCTCGGTCCAGCCGATCTCACCGGAAGAGGTCGACCAGGTAGCGGTTCGAGGTCAATACGGCCACGAAAAGCTCGGCGACAATGAGGTCAAGGCCTACCGGGAAGAAGACGGTGTCGCCCCAGACTCGACGCGTGAGACCTACGCCGCCGTCAAACTGCTGATCGAAAACTGGCGCTGGGAGGGAGTCCCGTTCTATCTACGTTCGGGAAAGCGCCTGCCCAAGAAGATAACGGAGATCGCCATCCACTTTAAGCAACCGCCGCTGCTGCTTTTCAAGGCATGCCCGATCGAGAAGGTGAGCCCTAACGTCCTGCTCCTGCGCATCCAACCGGACGAAGGTATTTCCTTGACATTCGAGGTGAAGCCTCCGGGATCAGAAATCTGCGTGAACTCGCTGAGCTTGGACTTCAACTACCGGGGAGCCTTCGGGGCCGCTCCACCCGAAGCTTATGAAACCCTGCTGCTTGATTGCATGCGCGGCGACTCCACGCTGTTTACCCGCCATGACTGGGTGGAGCTTGCATGGTTTCTTATGGATCCGATTCTGCGCTGCTGGGAGTCGAAGCTCCCCGAGGATTTTCCGAATTACGCGGCGGGAAGCTCGGGACCCCGGCAAGCGGATGCGCTCATCGAAAGCGACCGCCGGCGGTGGCGCCAGTCATAGCGCCGCGCGCACGCGGTCCGGTCCCGCTCCGGCTTATTTTGCGCGGAGTGTTTCCGGCTCGAAGGGCTTCCCGTTCAAGGCAAACTGGCGCACTACCGGCACCGGGTGGAGAATACTCTGCAGAACGTAACAGCCGTTTTCGGCGTTGCGCACGACAGCGGCAACGCGCTCGGCGGGCTCGGCGGATTGGATTTCCAGCCTGGTTTCAAAACCGACGCCCTGCGCTTTCACAGTCTCGCGCAGGACCGAGCCTTCGCTCTTAAACCGGGCCGTGACGAACACCTTCGCCTTATCGATCTTGGTTTTCATCATTTCCCCGTACCGGGAAATCTGCGTGAGCAGTCAGAAGGCCAGAGAAAGCCCGAAATAGGCGAGCGGTGGCGGCGCCGTATTGTCGCCACCGGTGCGCTCCGCCTCGTCGCAATAAACCGTAAAGCCCCTGGCATGGCCTTCTTTGCGCATCTTCTCCAGCGTCTCTGCATCCGCCTCCAGGACGATTTCCCGCTTGACCTGAAGATCCTCAGCCAT
>JACPFH010000751.1 GCA_016183075.1 Deltaproteobacteria bacterium
CGGGAAATTCTTCTATCAGGAGCGCAGCTTCGGGGATTTCGTGCGCCGCATGGCGCTCCCGGAATCTGTCGACAAAGACGACATCCGCGCCGAGTTTCGCGACGGCGTGCTGCGGGTCACGCTGCCAAAGATCAGGGAAAAAGGGAAGAAGCCATGAGCACGGTTGCGCCGTCCGAAACGGAAAAGCCGATGCGGAAAGAGCTTAAGGAAGCCCTTGTGCCCAAGGAGCTCGAGGCCGAGGAACTGCGTTTTTCCGTTTCCCTCGACGGGGGCTTCACGAGCACCGCCGAGCTGGCCCAGGCACGCGAATTTGTCGGCCAGGAGCGCGCTATCGCGGCTTTGGAGCTTGGGCTTGGCGTTGCGGGCGGCGGATTCAATGTTTTCGTCTCCGGGCTGAGCGGGTCGGAAAAACTCGAGTTTCTGCGCCGTTGGGTCGCCCAACGGGCCGCGGCTGCACCGACGCCGGGAGATCGGGTCTATGTGCATAACTTCAAACACCCGGATGCTCCCCACGCGATCTATCTCAAGCCGGGGCAAGGCGTGCGCCTGCGCGAGCAGATGACCAACCTCGTCAAGGCCCTTACGAAAGAGCTTCCGAAGGCGTTTCGCCAGGAAGCCTTCGACAAGGAAAAGACGCTGCTCAGAGAGAAATACAATCGCCGGGCGCAGGAGCTAAACGCGCAGTTCGAGAGGACGACGAAAGAGAAAGGCTTTCTCCTTCAGGCCGGTCCCAGAGGCAATATCGTTTTCATCCCTTTGATCCAGGGCCGGCCGCTCCAGAGTCCGGAAGAGTTCTCCCGCCTTGAGGAGGAGGAGCGGCGCGGCATCGAAAAGCGGCAGGAAGAGCTGGTGGAGGAGATGGAAGAGGTGGCGGCCAAACAGCGGGAGGTCATGCGGGAGCTCGAGGCCGATATCCGCCTGATCGAGCGTCGCTTTTGCGAGCAGCTTCTCACGCCGCTCGTGAGCGCCATCGAGCGCGAGACGGAAAACGAGAAGGTGAGCGCCTATCTCGCGGAGGCGCGCGAGCACATCCTCGACAACCTGGATGATTTTAAGGAAACGGCGGCGCCTGCGGGCTTCCCTTTCCTGCTCCACGGCCGGGAGCATCGTGACGTGTTTTTGGAATACGACGTGAACGTGGTCGTGGACAACTCTGCCACCCGGGGGGCGCCGGTCACCATCGAAAGCTCGCCGACCTATCTCAACCTTTTTGGCACGATCGAGCGTGTGGTCGACCGCTTCGGGCGGGTGGTAACTAACTTTACCCGTATCAAATCGGGCTCGCTTCTTCGCGCCCACGGAGGTTATCTGATCTTCAGCCTGGAGGACGCGCTGACCGAGCCGGCGGTGTGGAAAGTGCTGCGCCGCACGCTGAGAAGCGGGCGCATCGAAATGGAAACCTACGAGCCCTTTGCCCTGTTTTCCGCTTCCGGTCTTAAGCCGGAACCGGTAGACGTCAGCACCAAGGTGATCGTCGTCGGCAGCCCGTTTCTTTATTATCTTCTTTACACCTGGGATGAAGAGTTTCGCGAGATCTTCAAAGTCCGCGCCGATTTCCGCGAGGTCATGGAACTCGAAGAAGACCACCGGCTTGCCTATGCCCAATGGGTGGCGAAGCTCTGCCAGGAAGAAGGACTGCCGCACTTCGATCGCGAAGCCGTTGAGCGCTTGCTCGAATTCGGCGCCAGGCAGGCCGGGGACCGGGAGAAACTATCGGCCTCCCACGCCGAGGTCGCCGATCTCGTGCGCGAAGCGGGATACTGGGCGCGCAAAGAGGACGCTCAGATCGTCTCGGGCCGCCATGTCGAGAAGGCTCGGGAAAACCGCATCTTTCGCGCGAACCGCATCGAGGGAGAGATCCGGGAGCTCATCGCGAATGGTACCATCCTGATCGACATCGAAGGCAAAAAAGTCGGCCAGATAAACGGGCTGTCGGTCATCGATATCGGGAGTTACGCCTTCGGCCGGCCCTCCCGGGTCACGGCGGGAGTCGCCATGGGGCAGGCCGGCATCATCAATATCGAGCGCGAGTCGCGCCTGAGCGGCAGCATCCACGACAAGGGCGTCCTCATCCTCTCCGGCTACCTGCGCAACCGCTATGGCCAGGACAAGCCGCTGGCGATCTCCGCAAGCCTGTGCTTCGAGCAGTCTTATTCCGGCGTGGAGGGTGACAGCGCTTCAGCCGCGGAGCTTTACGCGCTTCTCTCCCGCATCGCGAACGTCCCGCTGCGCCAGGACATCGCGGTTACGGGCTCGGTCAACCAGTGGGGCGAGGTCCAGGCCATCGGCGGCGTCAACGAAAAGATCGAGGGCTTTTACGATGTCTGCCGGGTGATCGGCCTGACCGGGCGCCAAGGAGTTATGATCCCCGCAGCGAACGTACGCAATCTGATCCTAAGAAACGATGTTATCGAGGCCGTGGCTCAGGGAAAGTTTCACATCTACCCCGTCCGCACGATCGACGAAGGGCTGGAAATCCTGACGGGAAACCGCGCCGGAGAGGTCGGCGAGGCGGGCACAGTGAACGAAGCGGTAAGCTCCAGGCTGCGCGAGCTGGCGCTGGGACTGAAAACGTTTTCCGTGTCCGACCGGACCGAACGGGCCTCCGAGACGCGCGATGACGGAAAGGGGGCAAGCCCGTGAATCCACCCTATGCCGAGATTTTCAGCCAAACCTTGCAAAAGACCCACACATGGCTTAAGGATCTGCTGGAGGAGCTTGACTGGGAGGATGAGCACAAGGCCTACGTAGCGCTTCGCGCGGTGCTTCATGCGCTGCGGGACCGGCTCACCGTGGAAGAGGCCGTGCAGCTCGGCGCTCAACTCCCCATGCTAGTGCGCGGGTTCTACTACGAAGGTTGGCATCCTGCGGGAAAGCCGGTCAGGGAACGCCACCAGGAGGCGTTTATCGCTCACGTCAAAGAGGCCTTCAAAAAGGACGAGCGGGTAAATCCGGAACGGGTGGTCCGCGCCGTATTCAAGCTCCTCTCGCAGCGCATCGCCAGAGGCGAGATCGACGACATCAAGCATGTCTTGCCCAAGGAGCTGGCAACCCTTTGGCCGTGAAGACGTGGGCATATCCGATCGGCAACAAATCGAAATGGTCTTACAGAGAAAGTATGAAACACCTTATTACTAACGGCGCCTTCGCGTGGGGCATCGCCCTCATCGCCGTTTCCCGCGTCGTGTCCGCCGGGGAGCCCGATCAGGGCCGCGAGCTTTATCGGAAATACTGCGCCTCTTGCCACGGGGCACAAGGCACGGGAGACGGTCCTGTGAGCCCTCATCTTAAGGTCAAGCCCACGGATCTGACGCGGCTCAAAAAGGAGAACCGGGGAATCTACCCGCTCGGCAAAGTGATGTCTTCTATCGACGGCACTCGTGATGTCCGCGGTCACGGCGATGCCAAGATGCCGGTGTGGGGCGAGGTCTTCGAAAAAGAGGCGGAAGCAAAAAGATATCCAACCCTGACCTCCCTTCTCAAGGTCAAGGTCATCGCCGAATACATCTCGACGCTCCAGCGCTAGCCCCGGTTAGTAGTCTATATTCAGCCGAATCTGAATCCGCCACAGAGGGCTCTGTTGTGACGCAGAACGACGGTGTGATGGACAATGAAATACCGATAGACCGGATATGAGTGGATCGCCTCATAACGCGGCGTGGGAGCAACGCGGCGTAGACGGAGTTTTGAAGCAAATTACCTCGACCTGCGTCTAAACAGTCGGTAGGTAGGGCAGAAGGGAATATGGAAGTTCCCCCTCTTTGGGGTAAAGGATCTGCCCGAGTATAGATCGGACTGAGGACGGGAGCCCGATTCTCTATCAGACGGGTGAGTCTGTCTGAAGGGGAATCGGGCTTTTTGTTTGCGATGGAAGCAGGCTAATCCCTGTTTTACCCCTCTCCCAGCGGGAGAGGGCGAGGGTGAGGGCACCTGATTGATGAACGGACCAAAGGGAGGTCGCCATGGAAGATTCCAAGGTAAAGAGTCTAA
>JACPFH010000752.1 GCA_016183075.1 Deltaproteobacteria bacterium
GGACGGGAGTCGCAAGTCCGGGTGAAACTCAGCTCCCTTGGTCCCTTGGACGCAATGGACGGGCCAGACGCCCCCGTAGGCCTTGAAGTGGCTGGTTTTCTCGGGATGCCAGTCGCGGGTAGCGAGGATCGGAAGATTGGCAGCTTTGAACCGCTCGATGTGACGGTTCAAGACCGGAACCACTTTGTCTCCATCCGTCACGGCCAGAGACCCGCCTGAACAAAAGTCGTTTTGCACATCGATGATCACAAGGGCATCTTTTTGTTGCATAGCTTATCATTATAATGGAAGATAGAAGTGTTTCAATGATCAACTACAAAGCGATCTTTTTTGATGCCGCCGGAACGCTTATTTCGACTTCAAGACCGGTTGGAGAAAGCTATGCCTTACTCGCCCGGCGATACGGGATTGGGGTCGATCCCGGCGAGCTCACCCGACGGTTTCGAAGCTGTTTCGCGGCCGCACCACCATTGGCTTTCCCCGGAGTCCCGGCAGGAAGAATCAAACAGGTCGAGCGCCAATGGTGGAAAGACCTGGTCCGTACGATCTTCGAGCCTTTTGGAAGCTTCACCCGCTTTGACGATTATTTCGCGGAGCTTTTCGAATATTTTAGCCGCGCCGAGGCCTGGTCGCTCTACCCGGAGGTTCAGGACACGTTATTCTCCCTGAGGCGGCGTGGTTTGAACGTCACGATTATTTCTAATTTTGATTCGCGTCTGTTTGGGATCCTCGACGGCCTGGGCATCTCAACCTGGGTGGATTCCGTGGTGATCTCAAGCCAAGCAGGGTATGCTAAACCGGCCCGGGAAATCTTCTTACAAGCGCTCGATCTTCACCAGATCAAAGCCGAAGAGGCAATGCACGTAGGAGATAGCCCGGAAAACGATGCTAGCGGGGCCTGCGCTGCCGGGCTGACCGGGGTACTCCTCGATCGCAACGGGAACGGAGCTTCCCACTCCTATTTGCGGGTTCGGACCCTGACCGAGATCCTCGGCGTGATCGGAGCACGTTAACCCCGATCCGACCATAAGCGGTCCCCGGCTACTCCGCCGAACCTTGCGCCCGCGCGCAAACTGTCAATCGCACGTATCGTTCAAGCAGCGCCAGAAGAGCCACGGCCACCACCCCGGCAAGGATGAATGGCAACCAGGCGAAACGAAAGAGGAGAAATTGAAAATACAGCAGGCTCAGGACCGCGGCTCCGGTCCACACGAGAAAAGCCGGGTAGGCCCAACGCCGCATTCCCCACAGGGCGAGAGATGAAATCAACGCTGTGATACCGTAGAAAAATGTCAGGGCTGCAAAGACAGGCGAAGTAAAAGCACGATCGGCCGTGAGCTCAAACAGGCCGTTCACCAAACCGACGATCGCCAGACACGCAAGCGCAGTAGATAGAATCGTGATGCCCAGGGGTCTTTTCACAGTTAGCGCTCCTTCTGCTGTTTGAGAGCGTGCCAGACGCGCTCGGGAGTCAGGGGGAGGTTTCTGACGCGGACGCCGGTGGCGCGTGCCAGGGCGTTTGTGATCGCGGGGGCCACCGAAACAAGACCTCCTTCTCCCATCCCTCTGGCTCCGAACGGACCGGGGCCGTCTCGGTTTTCAACCAGAATCGAGTGAAATTCCTGCGGCACGTCGGAAAAAGTGGGCACTCGATAGTCCACCAGACTCGCGTTCACGAGCTGCCCGCTCTCGTAGATCATTTGCTCAAACATCGTGTGGCCGATCCCTTGCATCGCCGCGCCTTCCTCCTGCCCGATGCACTGCTCGGGATGGATCGCTTTTCCGACATCGGCGACAGAGACATAACGCTCGATAGATATCTCCCCGGTGTCCGCGTCGACAGCAAGCTCCGCACATCCCATGCCGACCTCCCAGAAAACCGGCAGGAATCCATCCGTGATTTCCGGCCCAACATCCCCGCGGCCGATGAGCTCTCCTCCCGACCCGCCGAAACGCCGCGCCAGGGCCTCTTGAAACGACAACTTCGCCTCGCCGCAAATGAGACCGCCATCCTCCACCTGGATCTGGCCCGGACGCGCGCTGAATACCCGCGCGGCAATGGCCACGAGCTGTTTTTTTAGATCGCGCGCGGCGCGCTGGACCGCCAACCCCATAAGCGTGGTCGA
>JACPFH010000753.1 GCA_016183075.1 Deltaproteobacteria bacterium
ATCCGTGCGCTTGTCCATACCGTTGGACCTACGGCGCGTCCATATATGCTGCCTCCGGGCACGCCAAAGGATAGAGTCGAAATTCTGCGTAAGGCCTTTATGGATACTATGAAGGATCCCGAGTTTTTAGCCGAAGCAAAAAAGGCTAAATTGGATATCAATCCGTTGGACGGCGCAGAGCTCGAGGCGAACGTAAAAGAGGTTTTCAATCTCGACCCGAACCTGATACCCAAAGTCAGGGAGATTCTCAAATGAGCGAGGAGCTATCCGGCGAGGGAGTCCACGAGATCAGAGATATTTTTTAGCTCTTCCAGCTCCCAGACGAATTTCACCGCGTTGTTTGCCTTCTCTTCGGGCAGCACCCCCGAAGCGTTGTGCCTGAACTTATCCTCCAGCTCCCGATCGCTCAGCCTGGCGATCTCCGGCGTGGCCGTGCCTCGGGCAAAGCTCCGCTCTATCGTATAGCTCCTGCCGTTTGCCCGCACATCCACTTTGGCCATCCGCGCGTGCCGGTTCTCCAGGGCCGCGCTGCCATAATTCGGATGGGTGGCGAAGATCACCTTATTCATGAAGGCCCTGACTCCGGCGCTTTTCCTGGTAGTTGGGGCCTGCCATTCGGCGCCCAGCGGCAGGCCTTGAGCGGCGACGGCCACGACATATGGCACGCTGAACTGCGCGTGAACCTCGTTTTCGATCTCCCGGCTCTGCCACAGGGGCTCCTCGGTAAGCGGATCCAAGAATACTTCAACTCGCTCCACCTCTTCCGGGCTCAGATGGTTCTCTTTTACGATTGAGGTGAAGCAGTCCAGAGCTCCCTGGAGAACGCCGCAGCAGGGATAAATCTTGTATCGCATGTTTACGATATGCCAATCCTGGCCCAGGTTGTTCGATACTTTCTCGGGGTTCCAGCTCTCGGAGCCGGAAAATCTCCAGAAGCCGTCATCGCCATCAAGCACGGACAAATCTCCCGTGTAGCCCGTATCCGCAAGAAGCGCAGCCGTGGTGCCGAGCTGCGCCATCCAGCCCGCCGAGCCGTACTTGATCAGCGCGCTGGTCCCGCAGCGTTGCCAATGGCTGCCCGTCTGCATCGGGGCACTGTAGCCGGCTATCCCCATGGCATGGGCCATTTTGTCCGCGTCGAGGCCGAGCATCTTGCCCGCGCCGGCCACGCTGCCGAAAGCATTGGCGCTATAACCGTGAACTGGAGGCCTCAAAACCTTTCCCCGATCCGGTCCCTCGGCCACGATGGTCCTGCCGCTGGAAAGGCCGGACGCCACCCTGGCGCTCAGCTCATGGCCTAGCACAGAAGCTACGATGAGGTACCTGCCCGATGACCGCCTGCTCTCGCCCAGGGCCAGAGCGGGGGGTAGCACGAAGGGTGAGATATGGATGGCCGGCTCCAGAATGGCATCGAAGTCCAGGGCGTTGATCAACTCGCCGTTGGCGAAGGCGGCGGCGGCGCAAGAAACTTTATCTCTGGTCCCGAGGATCGAAGACTCCGGTGGGCCACCGAGGCGCCTGGCCAGCGCCGCCGAGAGCCTGCCCTTCTCCACGGTCATCCCGGCCAGAGCACAGCCGATGGAGTCCAGAAGCACTCGCTTGGCTTCATGCACAGCCGCCTCGGGCAGATCCGCGTATTTAGTTTCAACAACGAACTCCGCAAGCTGCTGGGCGAGGGTTTTCACACGACACCTCCCGAAGAGATTTCCCGAGCATACTATAGCCGGCGCAGCGGTTAAAGGAGAATCCCGCGGACCTTCTGGCGCAGCTTCTCAATTCCACTGGGCCGCGGTTTTAATTCCCCGAAATAAGAAAGCAGCTCGATCTATTTCCAAGTTTTGTGAATGCAACCCGCGGGCGCTCTCCTTGTTGTGCGCCCGCGACTGCGGCCACAAGTGTCTGGCTTCTCGTTTCGATCAAAGAATACCAATGGTCGTTCGTTGGCATGCGGATTGCTGCGGTAAATCGGCAACATATACTGTCCGGCCCGAACAAGAATCCTGGAGCGCGCTCCTAAAGGGGGAAATATGAAGCAGCTTCTATCTACCAGAAAGCTATCTATATTATTTTTAGGCGTCGGCCTTGCCCTTCTCTCTGTAAAGTCGGGGTATCCACAGCAGGAGGATGTGGCCAAATATCCGAGCAGGCCGATAACCCTCATCGTGCCGCTTCTGGCGGGCGCGCCCGGAGACATAGCAGCCCGGCTCATATCAAAGGACGCGGAAAGAATCCTTGG